>NZ_JAPDNV010000010.1:0-113696 GCF_026013155.1 Paenarthrobacter sp. PAE-2
AGACGCAGCCGGAAACGGCGTGGGGCGAATAACCAATGCATGCGGAGCTGGGGAGCATCCGAATGAAGTGGGGATCCCTCGGTGGACACGCGCAATCGCAGTGTTCTTCAGCTTGGTTTGGCATGTCTTGCACTCGCCGGTCGCTCAAGAACCTCTCATAAGACCCTCCCGCGCCCTGATCGGGCCAACGCCGGCGACGGACGCCGCCGTCGCAAGCTCACAGCCCTGGTGGCCGCGGCCAGCCTTGCCACGGCGAGCCTCGCCGGCTTGGCGGGGGCGGGACCCGCGGCAGCCGACCAGGCGCGCCAGACCCTGGCAGTAGGCCTCACCAAGGCAGCCGGATCCATCGTCGATCCGGATGGCCGGATCTGGGTCTCCGATGCCAGGGCCGGTTTTTGCCGTGTCACGGAGACTGCCGGCGCTGTTACGGGCGGATTGGAAACCAACACCTGCCTTGGGGGCACCCTGGCCGGAAGTGATGACGGAGCGAAGCTTCCGGGAGCCCCTGCGATGGTGGACCCGACGCCGGGGAATCCGGGCAGCGGTGACGAGATCGCTTTCATTCCTGATGCCGCCGTCGGAAGTTCCGAAGTGGTGCGTGCTTCGTGGAACTCCGGAAGCAGTGTCTTCGAGTACGACAGCCGCCTGACCATTTTCGACGGCGACCTTCGCCCGAATGCGGCCAGCGACGGCCCTGACGGGAATATCTACCTGTCGTTCGCCAACGCCAGGATGATCCTCAAGATCGTGGACCCCACGGCGCTGCATCCGAGTATCGAAAACATAGCCTCCGTTAACTCAAGTGCCTTGGGACTGGCCGCCACGCACCGCAACAGCGCCGGTAACGTCGTGGTCTATGTCGCTGAAACCTCGGGGCTGACAGTCTTCACCGCACCCGATGACGGGGATCTCACCAACTATGTCCCCTCGCCGCTGTACAACGTCGGCAAGCCGACGGCCATCTACTACGACTGGGAGTCACCCCTCGTCCTGTACACCGGTACGGGCGGCGGCACCACAACAGCTGATGCGGGCAAAGACACCATCTCCCGGATCGACCTGAGCACAGACACGGTGGACAACCAGTGGGCTTTGGGCTTCAGCAAGATCGGCGGGCTTCACATTCGTGACGGGAAGCTGCTGGTGATGGAAGACCCCGGCCAGCTGGAGACGGCCAAGCCGACCCAAAAAGGCAGGCTCTTGAGCCTTGGCGGTGTTGTTCCGTCCATCGTTAGCGGTCCGACCGCCGCAAACGGCGGCCAGGCACCGAACCCGGCCTTCACCAACGACTCCACGCCTACCTTCACTGTGGCCTCGACGCCGCCGGGAGGAGCACTGGAATGCAGCCTCCAGTTGAGCACTGCCACCCCGGTCTGGCAGGTTTGCACCAACGGAACGTTTACGCCCTCTACCGCCTTGGCGGCAGGCGCCTACACGTTCTCTGTCCGGGCCGCTCCGTCGGGGACGCCGGTCTCCAGGTCATTCACCATCGACCTGACGGCACCTGCAGCCCCCGTCATTACGTCCCCCGCTGCAGGAGCAACGGTCAATGGATCGCCGGTCCTCGGGGTCACCTCGGAGGCTGACTCAGTCCTGGCCTGTTCCATCGATTCCACAACCACGTTCACGCCCTGCGCCAACGCGCAGACGTTGACCCTCTCCACCGCCGGCCAGCACATCATCAGGGTCCGGGCGACGGACAGGGCCGGCAACGTCAGCGCTGATGCCGCTGTGACGGTCACGGCGGACCTGACGGCACCCCAGGTCAGCATCACCTCACCGGCAGAGGGAGCAACGGTGGGCCTCTCGCCGTCGTTCGTCTTTGCCTCCACATCAAGCGACGTGGCAGGCTTCAGGTGCAAGCTGGGATCGAACGCCTTCACGGAGTGCACCTCGCCCAAGACGTACACGGATGTTCCGAGTGGCCCGGCGACGTTCACGGTCGAAGCCCGTGACCAGGCAGGGAACACCTCCACGGCCACCCGAACGGTGACGGTCTTCGCGCCGGATACTGCGGCGCCGGTTGTCACGGTGGACCCCCCGGCAGGAACGTACGGTCCCAACAGGACCATCACCCTGTCGGTCAACGAAGCCTCGAGCATCTACGTCACCACGGACGGAAGCACGCCAACAGCCTCCAGTCCGGTGTACTCGGGACCAATCCCCCTGACCACCATGACCCTGAAGTACTTTGCGCGGGACACGGCAGGCAACTCGTCAGCAGTGGCTACGCAGGCCTACGTCCTGGACAACACTGCTCCGTCGTTGACCATCACCCCGGCTGACGGAGCTTACGCCTCGGGCCAGCTGGTCACCATGACGGCCAGCGAGTCCGGCAGCACCATCTACTACACAACGGATGGGTCCAACCCAGGCACGGCGGCGGGTGGAAGCACCAAGGCCTACGCTGCTCCGTTCGCGATCACCGGGAACACAACGGTCAAAGCCTTGGCAGTGGACGCCTTCGGCAACTCGTCAGCGGTGGCCACGCGGACCTACACGGTCCTCGATACGACGCCTCCCGTGGTGACCGTCAACCCACCTGCTGGAAGCTACCCGGCGAACCAGCAGATCACGTTGACGGCCAACGAAGCAGGATCGAGCATCTACTTCACCACGAACGGCACCAACCCCACGGCAACGGCCGCCCACAAGTACTCCAGCCCCATTACGCTAACGTCGTCGATGACACTGAAGTACTTTGCAGTTGATCCAGCGAACAACAGTTCCGCGATCGTCACCCAGGCCTACACAGTGACCGTGCCTCCCTCCAATACATGGAAGGACTACAACGGCGACGCCAAGAACGACGTCGTGGCACGCGACAATGGCGGCACGCTGTGGCTCTACCCCGGAAACGGCTCCGGCGGTTGGCTCACACAGCGTTCGATCGGGACCGGTTGGAACTCGCTCACATCGATTGTGCCCACCAAGGACTTCAACGGCGATGGCCGAAGCGACATCCTGGCGCGGGATTCCAACGGCGTTCTGTGGCTCTACCCCGGCAACGGCAGCGGCGGTCTGCAGCCACGCGTCCAAGCCGGGACGGCGTGGAACGGAATGACCATGATCATCGCACCCGGTGATTTCAGCGGCGATGGGAAAGCCGACCTGCTGGCCAGGGACTCGTCGGGCATTCTGAGGCTCTACAGGGGGAACGGCACCGGTGGTTTCGGTACCGTCTCGCAGGTGGGCACGGGATGGAACGTCATGTCAGCCATCCTGAGCACGGGTGACTTCAACGGGGACGGCAAAACCGACGTCCTCGCAAGGGATACGTCCGGACTGCTGTGGCTCTACCCGGGCAACGGCGCCGGAGGCTGGCTTAGCCGTGTACAAGTGGGAAGCGGTTGGAATTCCATGACGGCGATCCTCGGCCCTGGCGACTTCAACGGGGATGGCAAGAACGACGTTCTGGCCCGTGATTCCGGCGGCAGCCTCTTCCTATACCCCGGAAACGGAACCTCCGGCTGGCTCCCAAGGAGCCAGGTCGGTTGGGGCTGGGGAGGATTTACTTCCCTTCCATGACGCCCTGGCAGGCGATCCCCGCCGAACCGTAACCCGGCGGATAGGAAAGGCCCGGACACACACAGTGTGTCCGGGCCTTTCGCTGTCGTGGAGCCTGTTACGGCGTCAGGCACGTTCCTTCATGGGATGCATCGTTGGCCTGTCGGGACTTGCCTGAATGTCCAGTTGCAAGGAAACGAGCAACATCTGCACACCCAGCACAAAGGGCACCACAGCAAGCATCACCGACCCCGCCGTCGGAGAACCGACGCTGGCCGCGAGCACCCAGGCACCGACACCAAGGCCCATGACGATCAGCGCCAGGCCCGCGATGAGAAGCAAGGCAACGGCTGAGAAGGACCACACCATGTACTTCCACCAGACACGGCGCCAGAAGCCGCCGAACAACATGGCAAGAAGTTCGGGAATGACCTTCCGCAGCTTGATGCTGGAAACTTCATTTCCATACACGGCCGGGATGGGAACGTCGACGATCGGGACATCAAGGATGTTGAGGTGGATCAGGAGGTCGTTCTCAAAGCTGTAGCGGGCCGCCACTTTATTCATCGGAAGCCGACGGAGGACCTCGGTCCGGATGGCCGTGTAACCGTTCTGGGGGTCGAAGATGTGCCAGTACCCCGAAGCCAACTTGGTCATGAAGGACAACACGATGTTGCCGAAGATCCGGTAACCGGGCATTCCGGCAAAGGACTCGCCGGAGAAGAAGCGGTTGGCCTTGGCGAAACCGTAGCCGTCAACCACCGGGTCCAGCAGCTGGGGCAGGTACTCCGGATCCATCTGCGCGTCGCCGGCCATGACCACGTTGATGTCCGAGCCCAATTCCATTGCGGCTTTGTGGGCCGTCAGGACAGCCCCGCCAACACCCTGGTTCACTTCATGGCGGATGAGCGTCACGCGTCCGTCATCGGCGCGCCGGGCAGCTCCCGAAGTGTCGTCGGGGCTGCAGTCATCGACAATGACGATGTGATCGACGAAATCCGGCATGGTCTTGATGACCTGGCCGATGTGGTTCTCTTCTTTGTAGGCCGGTACGACCGCGGCTATTCGAACGCCTCGATACATCGCTTATCCTTCGCTGCTCTTTGGTGTGAGGTTCTGTGGTGGTGCGTCGGTTCCGGACACTCCACCGGACTTGTGGCCGGCATCCGGCACAGGCTTCTTGTGCGGAAAGATCCAGTGCTTGTAGATGAAGTAGTTCCAGCCCATGGTCACGGCTGTCGCCACTACTTTACCGATGACGTAGCCGGCTCCCAGGAACTGGAAAAGCTCAACGATTCCCATGACGGCCAGGGTGTTGAAAACCAAGAGGACCGAGTACCGGAGCACACCGCCCAAGGCCGTCCCGCCCCCGCCAAAGGCGAAGTGGCGCTGCAAGAAGTAATTGAAGAAGAAACTTCCCCAGAAACCTGCGCCCGTGGCGAGCCACAGCGGCCAACCGAAGACCTGGAAGCAGAGAGCCAGCAGCCCCAGGTCAACCAGGAAGCTGAGCCCGCCGATCAGCAGGAACCGGAACAGGCTGGAGGTGAAGAACTTGGTGATGAAAGCCTTCATTGTCAGCAGATCCTTCCAAGCGGGGCGATGCCGTCAGGGTTCCGGTTCTCAAGGATTCCCGGAACGCCATCGACTTGGACGCGATCCTTGGCGGCCGCATCGAAGGCTTCTTTGCCACCGGGCAGTTGGGCCCAGTCGATCTTGTACAGTGCCGCATTGCCCTCGCGGGCAACAAGCTGCAGGTAGGGAATGGAGTCCGGCTGGGTCAAACCCTCTTTGGGCTCATCCCACGCGCGGATCCGGCCATCGGCAATGTAGACCCATTCGATGCCGAGTTCAGCCGCAGCCTCACGCGCTGCTGCATCCGTGGCCAGCTCCGGGAGCTTCTGCAGCACCAGCAATTGCCGGTTGGTCGGCAGGATCTCGAAGTGCCGGATCATGGGCATCCGGTTTCCGAGGGCGTACATCCACACGGAGCCGTCGCAGGAGTCGTTGAGGACAGTGGCCTCTTCGGGCACGTACTGGTCCATCCTGCTCAACAGATCCACTTCGTCGACGCTCAACGTGGGACCGTCCACCTTGGTGTTGATATTGATGCGTTCGGCATTCTGCTTGAAGTAGGGAATGGCAGCAATACCTGCTGCCAGCAGGACCACCGACGCCGCTGCCACAGCCACAAGGCGACTGGGCCGCCGTCGAACATCGTGTCCGGCCTCAGGGGACTGCCGACGGGCGCGGACCCTGCGGACCACCCACTCAGTTGCCTCCGCGGCCTGAGCAACACCCAACCCTGCCAAAGGAACCAGCAGCATGACCAGAATCCCGAAGATCCGCCATTGGTCGTCATAGAACGGCGCCGTCAGGTTCAGGAAGCGGGGGCTCTCGCTACCCATCGTGTAAACCGAGAGGAAAGCGAAAGCAAGAACGGGTCCGAAATACCACCACATGCGGATCCTGAAAACGACCGCAAGGCACCCCAACGCCACCAGTGCAGTCAGGACGGGCATGGCGATGGAGCCGTGGTGAAGGAAGATGATGTTTTGGATGGCGCCGTTACGGTCGGTATCCGGGGCCCACATCATCTTGGAGACACGTTCGGACTCCTTGAGCATCTGCTGGATGATGGGCAAGCCCAACACAACAGCCAACACCCCGGCGACGGCCAGGTAGACCGTGATCCCCAGAACCCGGCCCTTTCTCCTGACCAAGGCTGACAAGAACCAGAAAATCAGGAGCGGCAGGACCACGAACGCCAAGGAGGGGTGGACTGCAATGAGGCCTACGGCCCCGAAGGAGATGCCCGGGATCCAGAAGTATCGTCGCTCAAGGGCGCCCTTGATGGCCAGGAACGCGAACGGACCCACCAGGACCATCCCGGCAAAGAAAGGAATCAACGGCCCACGCCACAGGAGGTCATACGGGTAGACGGTGAACCAGCCTGACACCGCGCCTGCTGCAGCAACCGCGATCGGCCGCCGGGTCAACACCATGGTTAGCGCCATGGTGCTCAAAGGCAACTGCACGGCCATCATGACCAGGACGAACACATTGAGGAAGACGGGGAGGCTGACCCCGGTAAACGGCCAAACCAGGGAAAGCAATGCATGGAAAGCTATGGGGTAGCTTCGAATCGGAGCCTCCGGTATGGAGGTGTCGTAGTAGGCGAAGTTGCCGGCAATCCCCGGGTCCCATTCATGGTTTACCGAAATCAGGCGAATCATGTTCGCGTGCCACGGGATGTCCCAGTCCTGGTTGATGCCCAGGAGGCCTTCCGTGCCCACGGTCCAGGAGCCCGCCGCAACGGTACCGCCGGCCACGAGTCCGGCCAGCAGGATCCACCAGGCCCCGGCGATGTGGTGCTTCCCGAAGAGCCCGGCGCGACCCGGATCGTGCGTGCCGAACCTTTCCGGGAATCTTCGCTCAAGGAAGATCCGAAGGGCGAAAAGCACGACTGCCAAGAGCAGCAGGACTCCGGCAACGGGCAGGAGCTGCCAGCTCATTCCCAGGGAATGGCCGGTGACGCCAATGACTGTCAGGGCTCCCATTCCGAGCAACGGCGCCACGACAGGCAGGACGGTGCGACGAATTCCCAGTGCTTCACCAAGCAGCCAGCCCGGCCCCCACCACAACACGACAATCAGGAGTACACACAACAGCAGCGGGCCGATACCCATTCCTACGGTCGCCTTTCTTAGATGCTTCCACTAGCCATCCGTTGACAGACGACTTTTGGCGTTTGGAGGCCGGTTAGTTACGATCCCTCAGCCAGGCCACGGCCTGGTCCGCTGGACCTTCGAACTGGACGGTACCGGAAGAAAGGACCACTCCCCTGTCACAAATGCGGGAGATCATATCCAGGTCATGGCTCACCACTACCAGTGTGCGGCCCTCATCAGACAACTGCTTGATCTTGGCCAGGCACTTGCGCTGGAAGGGCTCATCACCGACAGCCAGGATTTCGTCCACGAGGAAGATATCCGGCTGGGTGTGCACCGCCACCGCAAACGCGAGGCGGAGGAACATACCCGAGGAATAGAACTTCACCTCAGTGTCGATGAATTGTTCAATCTCCGAGAACGCCACGATTTCATCGAACTTGGCGTTGATTTCGTCTTCGGTCATCCCAAGGATGGCTGCATTCAGGAACACGTTCTCGCGACCGGACAAATCAGGGTGGAATCCAGCGCCGACCTCAATGAGGCCCGCGACCCTTCCCTTCGTGCGGACTGTGCCCTTGTCCGGAAGGATGACGCCGGAGATCAGCTTCAGCAGCGTGGACTTGCCTGAACCATTGAACCCCAGCAGGGCCACTGTCTCGCCGGACTGGATCTCGAAGCTGACGTCGTGAAGGGCGTCGAACTTCTTGGAGAGGTCCCCTTTGCGCCCCTTCGCGAGCCACACCAGCGTCTCTTTCATGGAATGCGAGTGCCGCAGGTTGAAGGTTTTCTTCAGGTTCTTGACGATAATTGCGGCGCCCACTCAGACCTCCTGCGCGAAGTGGCCCTCAAGCCGGCGGAACACCAGCTGGCCGATGATAAGGAACAGGGCCGCCATGCCAAGACCGGCGAAGCCGGTCAACAACAAGTGCGGAGGCAGCTCTACAGGCTTGGTCACCGTCGGGTACCAGAAGGCCCAGTGGAACAGCTCCACGGCCACCGTCACCGGGTTCAGCTGGTAGATCGTCAGCGCCCAGTCAGGAGCCAGACGACGGATCATGGTCCAGTCGTAAAGGACCGGTGAAGTCCACGTAACCACCATCATGAGCATGTCGACGATGTTCTCGGCATCACGGAAGAAGACGTTGATGGCACCTGCCAGCAAGCCAAGGCCGGTAGCCGTGACGGCAACAATCACAAAGCCCAGAGCGGCCCCGAACAGCTGGACCGCGTCGGGTCGCCACCCGTTGAGCAGGGCCGCGGCAAGCAGGACGACCAGCTGAGGCAGGAAGTGCACCGCTGCAACCCACACTGATGCCACCGGGAAGAGCTCCCGGGGAAGGTAGATCTTCTTCACCAACGGCGCGTTCCACACGATTGAACGCGTTGCGTTGGAGAAGGCCTCCGTGAAGAAGTTGACCACAATCACGCCGGAGAACATATACAGCGCATAGTTCGGGATCTGGTCGCCCACCCGGAGAACGATGCCCAATGCCAGGAAGAGCACGACGTACTGCACGAGTGGCTTGACGTAGGACCAGGCCAACCCGAGTACAGAGCCCCGGTATCGGACCCGGAGTTCCTTGCGGACAATCAGTTTGAGGAGGTAACGGCGCCGGAAAACGTCCAGCAGTCCGGCACCAACCCCGGGAACAGCATATGTATCAGTCGAGTCGGCCATTGCTACTGTTTGGGCTCCGAAGCTTCAAATGTTTCACGCCAGGAATCCATGGAGGTGATCTCCGGCAAGGCATCGCGGTACTGGGCACGAAGCGTCTCCCAATTGGAGAAGAGCTGCGCGTGCAACTGTGCCGTTTCGGCGAGCATCTTGCGAACGAGCTTCGGATCGCGCCGGTACCAGGATGCGCCTGTTCCATCGGCGTTTGAGACCACTGCGCTGTCCAGGTGCGCCAGGCTCCACCACTTGCCGTCCTGGTGTGCGACATGTGCCTCAGGATTGCTGTGTGCCGATTCACGCACCGGTGCAATGGTCTGCTTCAGGACAGTCTTGACTGCCCATGGAAGGAGGCCAAGGGCACCGGGCTGCTTGTACGTCTGGGGTTTCTTGGGCGGGCGCTTCCTGAAGACCTCCGGGAATGCACCGGGATCGGTCTTGACCTGCGAGTCGACGAAGTCTTCACGCATTGTCCTGAGCTTGGGCATGGTGGTGGGCAACTGCTCATGCAGTTTGGACGGGCCCTCAAGAACATCGCGCAGGGCCATGAGGCGGGCCTGCTCGGGGTAGTACTGCATGGACACAAGATGCTTGATGTCCGTGTTCAGGCTTTCCCGGAAGATCCTTCCACCCTTGGGGAAAGGAGAGTGCAGCAGTGCGGCGATCAGTCGGTTCCGCTCGTGGTAATAGGCCTGCCAGTCAACGGAGTCGTCCTTGTCTGCCCAGGAGACGTGCCACACGGCAGCACCGGGGAGCGTGACGGTGGGGTATCCAGCGGCACGGGCACGCAGCGAATACTCGGCGTCGTCCCACTTGATGAATACCGGCAGCGAGAGGCCGATCTTCTCCACGACCGCCTTGGGGATGAGGCACATCCACCAGCCGTTGTAGTCCGCGTCCCACCTGCGGTGCAAGAGCGGCGTCGAGCGGAGCCCTTCAGCCGAGAAATCATGGTTGCCCAGGCCTTCCACAGGTCCCCAGAGGAACCTGTAGAAGTTCACTACCTCGGCGTACGCGTGCAGGACGGACTTGTTGTACATGTCGAACATGTGGCCGCCCACAATCGTGGGCTTGCGGCAAAGGTCCGCGAAGGCGACCGCGCGCATGACGCCTTCGGTTTCCAGTTCAATGTCATCGTCGAGGAGCATGACGTAATCGCTCTTGTCCGAGACGAGCATCTCGTACATGTTGCGGGCAAAGCCGCCGGAACCGCCCAGGTTGCCTTGGTTGATGATGCGCAACTGGTCACCCATCGAGGCTGCCACCGAGTCGAAGCCGTCCTCGTCGGCAACCTTCTTGTTGCCCTGGTCCACGATGATCAGCTCAGCGAGGATCCCGCGCAAGCCCGAATCGGCGTCAATCGCCTTAATGGTTTCCAAGCAGTAATCGGCACGGTTGAAGGTAGTCACGCCAAGCGTGACCTTACCCTGCGGCCGGCCTTCGGAAGCAACGGCCCAGTGGGCTTTCTTGAGTGTCATCCCGTCGCCGCCGGCAATCAGGTCGAACCAGTACCAGCCACCGTCACCGAACGGTGCGAGGGTCAGCTCAAAGTCGTTCGACGCGTTGCCCTCCACCAGGATCGAATCAACGCGCTGGGCAGCACCCCTGGCGTTGGAACGGTAGACGATGACTGTGCCTTCGCCTTCGGTCTCAATGTGGAGCACGGTTTTGGTGGCTATGGTCCACTTGCGCCAGTAGCTTGCCGGGAAGGCATTGAAGTAGGAGCCGAAGGAGAGTCGCTCGCCCCTGCGGACCTGAACCGAGCCGCGGTCCAGGATGTCTTCCGGGTGCAGTTTGCGGGCCATGCCCACGGCTTGCACGACGGCTGCACCGTTTTCCTCCTGCTTCCGGATCTTATTGGTATCCGGGTCCACGTACAGCGGCAAGGTATCGAGGTCGCGGTTAGCAGGAAAAACCACCCGCTGGACGATGCGAAGATCGCTCTCCCGGGGTGCTGCTTCAGCCTCGGCTTGCGTCGCCGTCATGTTCGTCTCCTGGCTTTCGTTCGTCGTGGCGGTCATGCGTCCACTCCACCGCTTTCCAACTTTGCGCCGCCGCTGAAGTGCGGCTTGATCTTGTTGTCGAACATGGACAGGGCCGAACCGATGGCCATGTGCATGTCCAGATACTTGTACGTGCCCAGGCGGCCGCCGAACAGCACTGATTTCTCGCCGCGCGCCAAGTCGCGGTAGGCCAGCAGTTTGCTGCGGTCATCGGAAGTGTTTACCGGGTAGTACGGCTCGTCGCCCTTCTCCGCAAACCGGGAGAACTCGCGCATGATGACGGTGGCGTCCTTGGTGTAGTCACGCTCCGGGTGGAAGTGACGGAACTCGTGGATGCGGGTGTAGGGAACATCGGCGTCGGGGTAGTTCATGACGGCACAACCCTGGAAGTCCTCAATCGGGAGGACTTCTTCTTCGAGGTCGATAGTGCGCCAGGAAAGATCACCTTCGGCATAGTCGAAGTAACGGTCCACGGGGCCGGTGTAGATGACCGGTACCTGTCCCAGCACGGACGAGCGGCCGAACTCTCCGTCATCGAAGAAGTCCGTATTCAGGATGACCTCGATATTCGGGTGGTCCGCCATTCGTTCGATCCACGCCGTGTAGCCATCCACGGGAAGGCCCTCGTAGGCGTCGTTGAAGTACCGGTTGTCGTAGTTGTAGCGCACGGGCAGCCGGGAAATGATTTCAGCCGGCAGGTCCTTCGGATCCGTCTGCCACTGCTTGCCCGTGTAGTGCTTGATGAACGCCTCATAGAGCGGGCGTCCAATCAACTGGATTCCCTTGTCGTTCAAGTTCTGCGGATCGGTGCCTGCGAGTTCGCCGGCCTGTTCCGTGATCAGGTCCCTGGCCTCGGCCGGGCTCATTGCCGAGCGGAAGAACTGGTTGATCGTGCCGAGGTTGATCGGCATGGGGTACACCTCGCCCTTGTGGCTGGTGTAGACCTTGTGCTGGTATTTCGTGAACTTGGTGAACTGGTTCACGTAGTTCCAAACGCGCTCATTCGACGTGTGGAAGAGGTGCGCCCCGTAGCGGTGGACCTCAATTCCTGTCTTGGCTTCGTTCTCGCTGTAGGCGTTTCCTCCAATATGGTGGCGGCGATCAAGAACCGCGACCTTCAGCCCCAACTCGGTAGCGGCGCGTTCTGCAATGGTCAGGCCAAAGAAACCCGAGCCGACGACGACGAGATCAGCGTTCACAAACTCTCCTGTGTATTGGCGTGCGGGCACAGAAGTGCCCACGTCTACTGGTCAAGGCTACCCGACGAGCCGCGGGTTCCCCGTATCCGCGGCCCTGCCGGCCGCTCACGGGCGCAGTGCCGGAACGGGAAAGGGAGGCCGGCAACAGCCGGCCTCCCCCACAACCCGAACCCGGGATAATCGCTAAAGCGCGACGACGGTACCCGACTTTGCGGAGTCCAAAACGGCCTCCGCGACGCGAAGGGTTTCAAGGCCCTCGGCCATGGTCACGATGTTCAGGGACTTGCCCAGAACAGCGTCCCGGAACGCTTCATGCTCCATCTTCAGCGGCTCGCGCTTGGCAAGCGCAAAGCGCGTGGACGAACCTTCCGATACGCCGCGGAAGGCGGCGATGGAATCCCAGTCGGTCTGGAACGTGCCGTTCTCCACGAACGTCAGGTCTGCCGAGATCGTATCGGCAATGAAAGCACCCCGCTCACCGAGGACAACGGTGGTGCGCTCCTTCATGGGCGAGAGCCAGTTCACGATGTGGTTGGTGACCACTCCGCTCTTGAGGTGGCCGATCGCAGTCACCATGTCTTCATGGTCACGGCCGCTTCGGGAAGTTGTGTGCGCCACGACGTTGACGAAGTTGCTCTGTGCCAGCCAAGCCGTGAGGTCGATGTCGTGGGTGGCAAGGTCCTTCACGACGCCAACATCCGCAATACGAGCCGGGAACGGTCCCTGCCGGCGCGTGCTGATCTGGTAAACCTCGCCCAGGTCACCGTTCTCAAGCCGCTCGCGGAGGCTCTGCAACGAGGGGTTGAAGCGTTCGATGTGACCAACGGCACCGATGAGGCCCTTGGACTCGAACGCTTCAGCAATTCTGCGTCCGGACGCCGAGTCATTGGCAATCGGCTTCTCGACGAGGCAGTGGACTCCGGCCTCAGCCAGCTGCAGGGCAACTTCCTCATGCAAAATCGTGGGGACGGCGGCAACTGCCATGTCGATCCCCTGCGCAATGAGTTCCTCGACCGAGCCATGGACTGTCAAGCCGTCGGCTACGTTGTGCGGATCGCCATATGAATCTGCCACCGCGACGAGGTCGACGCCTTCGAGCTCGCGGATAACCCGGGCATGATGGCGGCCCATCATGCCCAAGCCAATGAGGCCTGCGCGAAGATTAGCCACTAGCTGCCTGCCTTCGCCACAGCGTTGACGGCAGCAACGATGCGTTCCAGGTCATCCTGGCTCAGGGAGGGATGCACGGGGATCGAGAGCACGTGGGACGCGGCCTCTTCCGTGACCGGGAGGTCGTCCGACGTCTGGAACGGCGCAAGGCGGTGGTTGGGAATGGGGTAGTACACACCGCAACCAACCTGGTACTCCTCGCGAAGGGCCTTGGCGAAACCGTCGCGGTCATCGGCAATCCGGATGGTGTACTGGTGGTAGACGTGCTCGTATCCTTCGGCGACCTTCGGCGTGGTGACGCCTTCAATATTGGCGTCGAAGAAGGCTGCGTTGTCCTGCCGGGTCTTGGTCCAGCCGTCAACCTTGGTCAGCTGGACACGGCCGATCGCTGCGTGGATGTTGGTCATACGGCAGTTGAAGCCCACCAGCTCGTTTTCATACTGGCGTTCCATGCCCTGGTTCCGCAGAAGGCGAAGGCGACGTTCGACGTCGGCCAGGCCTGTGCTGACCATGCCGCCTTCCCCGGAGGTCATGTTCTTGGTGGGGTAAAGGCTGAACATGGCGAAGTCACCGAAGGTGCCTACCTTACGGCCGTTCACCGATGCCCCGTGAGCTTGGGCGGCGTCCTCGAATACCTTTACTCCATGCTTTTCGGCGACTGCCCCAATGGCATCAACGTTGAACGGGTGGCCGTAGAGGTGCACGGGCATGATTGCCGCCGTGCGATCGGTGATCCTGGACTCAACGGAGGCTGCGTCCAGGGTGTAGTAGTCAGGGTCAACGTCCGCGAAAACCGGAGTAGCTCCGGTCAGGGCGACGGAGTTGGCGGTGGCCGCAAACGTGAACGAGGGAACAATTACCTCGTCACCGGGACCAATTCCCGCAGCCAGGAGTCCCAAGTGCAGGCCGGAAGTTCCGGAGTTGACCGCTACGGCCGCCCGCCCGTCCAAGAGAACCTGGGAAAACTCCTGCTCGAAGGATGCAACTTCGGAGCCCTGGGCCAGCTGCCCGGAGGCCAGCACCGCCTGCACGGCTTTGGCCTCATCGTCACCGATGATCGGTTTGGCCGGGGGAATGAATTCGGGGCTCATGCCTCTACCTCTCGAAGGGTTTCGTTCTGTTCAACATACGTGGCGCCGGTCTCGGGGCAGACCCAGTTTTCACCGCGGCGTTCCAACGGGAAGCCGGCCTTGCCAACCCATCCGCGCCGCCTGGCAGGAACACCTACCATCAGGGCGAAGTCGGGGACATCCTTGGCCACCACTGCCCCGGCCGCGACGGTAGCCCAGCGCCCAATGGTTACCGGAGCCACGCATACGGCGCGCGCACCGATGGAGGCACCCTCACGGATGGTGACTCCAACGGGTTCCCAGTCATGGGCACTTTTCAGGCTTCCGTCCGGGCTGACTGCGCGCGGAAAGGTGTCATTGGTGAGCACCACTGCCGGGCCTATGAAGACACCCGCTTCCAGATCAGCCGGCTCGTAAACCAGCGCATAGTTCTGGACCTTGCAGTTATCCCCCATCTTTACTCCGGTACCAATGTAGGCGCCGCGCCCAACGATGCAGTTGGCACCGAGTTCGGCCTTCTCGCGGACTTGGGCCAGATGCCAGATCTTGGATCCATCACCAATTACCGCCTCGTCTGAAACATCGGCGGTCTCTGCAACCACTATCACCGGTGAAGGTCCTTCCTCATTGAGCACACGGGACAACGAGTTTCATCTTAGCGGAGACGTACACAGCGTTCGTATCAAGGTAGCTCCGCCGGTGCCGCCGTTCGTTTTCCACATAGCAGATGTCGTCCGTAGTGGCCTGCCGGCTGTCCGCGTAGCGTCGGGACGAGCAGGCGAACCTGCTCCGGACTACGAAAGGATCGGCCAATGCCCTTGCAGTGCACTTTGGCCCGGGGTCCCCTGGCTGCCACGCACGGGCCGCCCAAGGAACTCACGATCCACCTTCCGGAGGGGACGCCGGGAAGGAAGCTGGCGGCGCTGCTCGCCGATACCCACGGAACCGGCAGGATCCATGTTGCCGGGGAAGACTTGAGGACCTTGGTAGTTGGTGTCCCTCCATTGGTGAACGGTTCGGTCCTTGTGGACGGAGGTCAGGGCGGTCATGCACAGGCCAGCCCGCCGGCCATGCTTCTCGTGGCGCATTCCGGCCCGGCGGCAGGGGCAATGTATCCCGTTCTCCGCGGACGGAACCTCATAGGCCGCGGCACGGCCCACATTTCAGTCCCCGACCCTGACATTTCCCGCGAACATGCAGCACTGGACGTCTCTCTTGCGGACTTGACGCTGACCCGCCTGCCGGCGAATCGTTCCCCGGAGCCGAATCGCCGCCCGGCCACCCCGGAACCATCGCTCATGATCGACGGGAAACCCACGAACCTCGGCCCCGTCAACACGTCATCAACCATCCAATGCGGAAATTCGATATTCTCCCTGCTCGCCTCAAAAGCACCGGTGCCACTGCCCGGTACGGAGGCCGGCTGTTCAGTGCACCAGCCATTGGAGGTTCACCGGCCCACGGGCGGCGGCAACCGATGGGCGGGCCTTGTCACTGGCCTTCTGCCTTTGCTCCTCGGCGTCGGACTTGCCTTGGCTACAGGATCATGGATGTTCCTGAGTTTCACCGCGATCTCGGCCGTCAGCCTGTCAGTGGCGGCATTCTCCGGAAGACAAGCCCGCCGCGAGTTTCGCCGCGCCCTCGGCCAAGCCGTGAGTGAGGACATAAAACGTCGGAATCGTTCGTCGCCATCCGCTGCCGGGATTGCGACGGCGATACTCCTGGAGACGCCCCGGCCCCCGGCCTCTGCTGCTGGTCCCGGCGATTCCGCTTGTGGCGCCGCGGCCCCTGCTGACAGTGAAGGCCGTGCCCTGGCCCGCGTTGCGAAACCAGGTTCCGGCGGTCCAAGAACATCCGGTATCTGGCTGCGCCTTGGTTTGGCCTCGGTTCCGGCCAACATCCGGCTGCTTCCAGAGGACCCTCAGTTCCGCCCTCCCACTTTGGCAGGCGTTCCCCTGACTCTGCCTCCTTCCGCGGGGCAGATTCCGGTTACCGGCGACCCCCTCCACTTCGCTGGTCTGGTCCGCTTGATGCTTATGCAGCTTGCCGCGTATCCCGCAGCCGTTGGTGTCCCCGTGATCATCCTGGGCAGCGGCGCGAACGTGCCTCTTGCTGCCCGGTTCCTGAAGGACTGCCTTGTGGCGGCCACTTCTGAAGCTGCACTGGCGGGCTTGCATGCCTGCAGTGGCAGGCTGCCGGGAAGGCTCTTCGTGTTCAACGCCCCTCCCGCCGGTTCCTCCGGGGTGGAAGCATTGGTGGAGGCGGCCGTTCGAGCGGACTGGCAGGTGGTCAGACACGAAAGAGTCCACCCGGCCGGGTCCAGTGCGTGGACAATCGACATGGATCCGTCCGGAATATCGGCCACTCTGGGTTCTCCCGGCGCGCGGCAAAGATTCATTCCCGACCTGGTACCCGAGCCGGTCTTTGACCGCTTCTGCCGGGCAGTTTCAGCGCGACAAGCCACGTCAGCCGAGGCCGGCCCGCACCTGCTGCCGGATGAGTGTTCCTTGGAGGAAATCGTCCCAAGGGGTCCACGCAGCCTTGCCTCGAGATGGCACAAGAACAGCGGGTCCGGCACATTGAAAGCCGTTCTGGGTAGGGACGGCCACGGTCCGGTGGCCTTCGACTTCCTTATGGACGGTCCCCATTTGCTGGTAGCCGGGACCACTGGCGCCGGCAAGTCCGAACTCCTGCGGACCCTGTCGCTTTCCCTGGCAATGAATTACCCGCCCCAGGAATTGGTGTTCCTCTTCGTTGACTTCAAAGGAGGATCCGGCTTGGGGCCGCTGGAACGCCTGCCGCATTGCGCCGGGTTGGTCACCGACCTTGGCGGTCTGGGCATAAAGCGCGTCCTGGAATCGCTGCGCAGTGAAATCCGGTACCGCGAAGAAGCATTTCACGCCGGGGGCGTTGCCGATATCAAGGACTACCGCCCTCCCGCTTCGGGATCCGGTGGACCGATCCCCCGTTTGGTTCTGGTCATAGACGAGTTCCGGATGCTGGTGGATGAAGAGCCCGCAGCCCTCCGGGAGCTGATGCGGATAGCAGCCGTCGGCCGTTCCTTGGGCCTCCACCTGGTCATGGCCACGCAGCGCCCCCAAGGGGCACTTACGGCCGACATCCGTGCCAACGTAACCACAAGCATTGCCCTTCGGGTGCAATCAGAGGCCGAGTCAACAGACATCATCAAGACAGGGGCAGCTGCCGGGATCCCTGTGCGCCTCCCGGGTCGGGCGTTCCTGGCCAGGGCCTTTGGTGCGCCGGAAGAATTCCAATCCGCGTCCGTTCTGGTTGCACATCGCGGTCACTTGGATGAGACCTGCGTGCAGCCCGCCCTCGATGGCCCTGACACCCGGGACCGCGATGATTCGGATGCCTGGGAGGAAGCTGCCCCGGGGTCGGACAATCCGGGAGTCGGTCGCGACACCCCGCACCGGGCACCCCGCGGCAGATTGGCGGAGCAGGGTCTTCCGGCGTTCGTGGCAATGATTCAGGCGGCGGCAACCACTATGGGCGCAGGCAGCGCTCCCCGCCGAATCATTGCCCCGCCCCTGCCGACGGAGATTCCGTGGGACCCGGGGCCCGCTACTTGTGACGGCGTGACCACTGCCCCCAAGGATGTTCACAGTGGGCACGGCACCGGCCCTGGCATCGGTCTTGGCCTGGTCGACCGTCCCGAGGCCCAGACAGTCGAGCTGTTGTCGTGGACGCCGTCAGTGCATGGGCACTTCGCGATGATCGGCAGTACGGGCAGCGGCATGCCTGAAGCATTCAGGGCCGTCTCGGCGCGGATCGTCACTACCGACCCCGCAGTCCACAGCTACATCCTCGACGCCACTGGCACGTTCCAGGTACTGCCTGAATCCGACCGGTACGGCGCGGTGGCACACCTGCACCAATTGGCGTTCGCTGTACGGGTCCTTGAGCGGATAAAAAGCTTCATGGCGGACCGGCGCAGCTCAAGCGACGGGCCCGTTGCGAGCCAGGGAATCCTGCTCATCATCGCTGGATGGTGCACGTGGGTCTCTGCCATCAGGAACAGCCCTTACGCCTGGGCAGAAGACGTCTTACGCGACATCATCCGGGACGGAACGCCTCTGGGCGTGACGGTATTGATTTGCGGTGAACGCGAACTCGTCAGTTCGCGGTTCTTTGCGACCATCCCGAACCGTGCTTTCTTTCCGACCGGCGCCACCGAAGAATCCACTTTCCACTGGCCGAAGCTTCCCCCCGTCGATCCCCTCCCGGGACGCGCGGTGGCTCTGGGCAGCTTCGTTCAGGGGAAGAGTGCCGTCGCCCAATTCCAAAACACACCTGGCGGAAAGGTCTGGCCATACGGCCCCTTGGCTGCAGACTCCCCTGCCCCTCTGCGCCTCCAGCCTCTTCCTGCCTTCCTTGGGACTAAGGAATTACCGGAGCAGCCGCCTACCTGCGGTGACGCGGTGTCGGCAGCATGGTTTGGCGTAGGCGGTGACGACGCCGCGCCACTGGCTATTCCCCTCCGCCGCGGGGGCATTACCTTGGTCCTAGGCGGGCCGGGCTCCGGCAAGACCTCATTATTGCGAACACTCATGTCGGTCAACTCCACTGTGCCGTGGATCTCCCCGGAAGAGAACGTCGGAGACGGCGCATTCTGGACCGACCTCGCGGAAGCGGCGTCGCTTGGAGCCTTGAATAAGGACACCGTGTTGCTGGTGGACAACGCCGACACCTTGGACCCCCAAGCGCGCCAGTCCTTGGCCGGCTTGGCGGGTTCAGTAGGCGCGATAGTCATGACAGCTACCACTTCCCCGACGCTCCTGCACCGTCTTCCGTTCGCCGAGGTTGTGCAAGCCACCAGGTCGGGCCTTGTCCTCAGCCCCCGCACACCCTTGGATGGCGATGTTTTCGGAGTACGGCTGAACGTTGAGTCATCGGATCCCCCTGCCGGCCGCGGCATCCTCATCCGTGGGGCCAGCCAAATACCCTTTCAAGTGGCTTACGCCGGCGGGCGTTTCGAGGGGCGGGCTTGACCTGCCGAGGGGACCGGAACACTGGCTAGAGGGCGCCTTCGGTGCCACCAGTCCGGGACGCGAACGAAATAACGTTTGGCTGAAACAGGAAGAGGATGGCAGCCAGGGCAGGCAGAATCATGGCAAGTCCCGGCAGGATCAAGCCGCTGGTCGCCGTTGGAAACCCGATAGTCAGGACGAACAACTGCGCCACCAAGGCAGCGGCCCTCGTCCAACGGTAGCCGCGGAACAAGAAATGGCCCACCGCAAAGAGCCAGGCTGAGAACGCCAGCAGCAGACCCAAAGTGAACACTGCTCCCCAGAAGGTGAGCACAGGCGCTCCCGTCAGCAACTCGAAGGCGTACCACGCAGCTGCAGTCAGCAACGCAAGAGCTTCCAGCAGTACAACAACGGAAATCACCTTGATTCCCGGAGGACGCTTGGTTTTCGGCAGGGAACCATCAGCGGGACGGCCTACGGGAGCCGCAGCTGACCGGTCCTCGTTTCCATTGCTGTCAGGGGGCGGCTGGGCGGGGTTAGCGGGAGGTCTTGACACACTGGCACACTACCCGAGATAGTCGTTTAGCAGTGAGGGCACTGGCGGCTGGTGTGATGCATCGCTCACGGATTCCGGGCATTTCAACGACGAATACCCCTTGTTTACAAGGCGTTAACATGAAACGCTTGACTCAGACGACCAAGGGGGCCCATGCGGGCCCCTTTCCTTTGAAGCCTCTCGTGAATGTTTTCACAAGGGGCCCCCTAGTTCTCACGAATGGAGTGACTGATCAGCATGGATTGGCGTAATCGCGCAGCCTGCCTCGACAAGGACCCGGAGCTCTTCTTCCCAGTCGGCAACACGGGACCTGCACTTCTCCAAATTGAGGAAGCAAAGAGCGTTTGCCGCAGGTGCCCCGTGGTGGACACGTGTCTGCAGTGGGCCTTGGAGTCCGGCCAGGACGCCGGCGTCTGGGGAGGCATGAGCGAAGACGAGCGCCGCGCGCTCAAGCGACGCGCCGCCCGCGCCCGCCGCGCCTCATAAGCACAGGAAATACGTAAGGCTCAGGCCGCGGACCGAATGGTCCGCGGCCTGAGCCTTTTTGATCCGCTCTTGCCCACCACGGTGGGGAATCAGTGCTTTTCGGGAAACGGTGTCAGTTATCCCCTGGCCAGATTCAACACGATCTCGACGGCGGTACCGCCGCCGTCCCGCGGGCTCCACTGGATAGAGCCGCCAAGCTCGCTCGTGACGAGTGTCCGAACAATCTGCAAACCCAGCCCTTCCGTGTATTGCCCTTCGGGAAGTCCAACACCGTCGTCGGCGACGGTCACCGTCAAGAACTCATCGTTGCCTTCGCCGGGAGTGCGGTCGGCCAAGAGCCACACGGTACCGGTTCGGCCTTCCAGCCCGTGCTCGACGGCGTTGGTGACCAATTCGTTGATCACCAACGCCAGCGGCGTTGCAAAATCGCTCGGAAGCTCACCGAACATGCCTGAACGCTCCGTGCGGACATGTTGCGATGGAGAAGCGACCTCGGCTGAAAGCCGGAACTGCCTGCCAATCAATTCGTCGAAGTCGACACTCTGGGTCAGTCCCTGCGACAAGGTCTCGTGGACAAGGGCAATCGTGGCTACGCGCCTCATGGCTTGCTCAAGTCCCTGCTTCGCCTCATCACTGACCATCCGCCGGGACTGCATTCGTAAGAGAGCAGCAACAGTCTGGAGGTTGTTCTTGACGCGGTGATGGATCTCCCGAATGGTGGCATCCTTGGTGACGAGTTCCATCTCGCGCCGCCTCAATTCCGAGACGTCCCGGCACAGGACCAGGGCACCAAAGCGATGCTGTTCGTCCCGCAAAGGGATAGCCCGGAGGGACAGGCTGACGCCCCGGGATTCGATCTCACTCCGCCAAGGCATCCGGCCGGTTACCACCAGCGGGAGCGTCTCGTCCACCATCCGGCGGTCCTTGAGCAGCCCTGCCGTGACCTCGGCCAGCGACCGTCCCTCCAGGGACTCCACTTCTCCGAGACGACGGAAGGCGGAGACTCCGTTCGGGCTTGCGTACTGGACCACTCCGTCCGCGTCGAGTCGGATGAGTCCGTCGCCCACACGCGGCGCGCCACGCCGTGACCCGGTGGGCGATGCGAAATCCGGCCAAAGACCCAGGGTTCCCATCCTCAGGAGGTCGTAGGCGCACTGACGATACGTCAGCTCAAGCCTGGAAGGCATCCTGGAACTGGACAGGTCCATGTGCGACGTAACCACTGCAAGTGTCCTGCCGTTCCGGACCATGGGAACGGCCTCTACCCGCAATGCCATCTCGCTGCTCCAACTGGTCTCGCTGGAGCGTTCGATCGAGCGGCTGTTCCAGGCCTTCTCAACGAGGGGCCTCAGGTCGGAGCGGATGCCCTCACCCACGAAGTCCGCGTGGAACACCGTATGCGATGTCGAAGGACGGACGTGGGCGAGGGCAATGTAGCCCAGCTCCGGATGCGGAAACCACAGTGCGAGGTCCGCGAATGCCAAGTCGGCGACCATCTGCCAGTCACCGACCAGGAGGTGCAGCCATTCGGCATCTCCAGGCCCGAAATCAGCGTGTTCCCTGATGGGGTCCGTAAAGATTGCCACTGCACCTCCATTTTCGACGCCGGCTGACAGCTAGCGTCGGACGATTGACCTCAAGAGCCTTAATGCTACCGACAGTGAGGCCATGTCATCGGCCTCGAGTGCGTTCACTTCGTCGAACATGGTCTTCGCCCGCCCGAGTTGTTCAGCATTCTGCCCTTCCCAGGCCTTCAGCCGGTCCTCCGCGGAGGCGCCCTTTTCCGTCGACTCAAGCACCGACGTCGTCATGTCCGCAACTGTGGAATAGAGATCATCCCGTAACGCAGCCCGCGCCAGTGCCTGCCAGCGGTCATCCCGGGGCAAGGCGCTGATGCGCTCCAGCAGGGCGTCCACGTGGAACCGGTTGAACACCGTGTAGTAGACATTGGCCACGTCCTCGACGTCGGCGCTGCGCGAGGTGGCAATACGGGAGATATCCAGGAGGGCGTAGCTCTCGAACAGTTCCGCCCAACGGTGTGCCAGGTGGTCCGGGAGGTCCCAGGACAGGGCCTTCTCCAACCACTCGGCCACGCGGGCCTTGTCGTCTCCACGAAGGTAGTCCAGGAGCCGGGCACGCAGCGGCACCATCATCGGCTTGAAGGAATCCACGACGTCGGCGATCGGTTGGGATGCGATACCTTGCCCCAGCACCCAGCGGACGGCCCGGTCAAGGAGCCTGCGGATGTCCAGGTGGATCTCGCTCCAATGCTCCGTGGGGAAGGATGCCGGCAACGCGTTCAGCTGGTCCACCATCGAATCGAGCTCATAGATTTCCCGAAGGGCAACGAACGCTTTGGCGACGGCGGCCTCGTTGGCGGACGTCTCCTCAATGGCACGGAAGGCAAACGTGATGCCCCCGAGGTTGATGATGTCGTTTGCCACCACAGTCGCGATGATTTCCCGACGCAAAGGATGGGTATCCAACTCCGCATCGAAACGCTCGCGCAGTTGCTTGGGGAAGTACTGGCGGATGGTGTCCTTGAACCAAGGATCCTCTGAAAGGTCGCTCTCACGCAGCGCGGATGCCAGCTCGATCTTTGCGTAAGCAGCAAGGACCGAAAGCTCGGGAGAAGTCAGTCCCTGTCCCTGGTCGAGGCGCTGCCTCAGCGTGTCCGTGGAGGGCAGCGCCTCAAGATCACGCTTGAGGTCGGCCGACTTCTCCAGCCAGTCCATAAGCCGTTCGTAGCTGGGGCTCCACTCCGCCACCCGCGTGCGGTCGTTCAGCAACAAGATGTTTTGGTCGATGTTGTCCTGCAGGACGAGCCGCCCTACTTCTTCGGTCATGTCCGCAAGGAACCGGGAGCGTTCGGACTCCTCCAACTTCCCGGCGGACACCATCCGGTCGACGAAGATCTTGATGTTTACTTCGTGGTCGGAGCAGTCAACGCCGGCGGAATTGTCGATTGCGTCCGTATTGAGAATGACGCCTTGCAAGGCGGCCTCGATGCGGCCACGCTGCGTCAGGCCAAGGTTGCCGCCTTCACCGACGACCTTGACCCGCAGGTCCCGTCCGTCGACGCGGATGGCATCGTTTGCCTTGTCCCCTACGGACGCGTTGGTCTCCGTGCTCGCCTTGATGTAGGTGCCGATGCCGCCGTTGTACAGCAGATCCGCCGGTGCCAACAGGATGGCTCGGAGCAGCTCGGGCGGGCTCAGCTGGGTTGTTCCGTCGGGCAGTCCGAGTGACTGGCGGACCTGCTCGGAGACAGGAATCGTTTTCGCCTGCCTCGGGAAGACACCGCCGCCTTCGCTGATGAGCGCGCGGTCGTAATCGTCCCACGATGACCTGGGCAATTCGAACAGGCGCTGCCGCTCGGCGAAGGAAGCCGCTGCATCCGGCGTCGGGTCAAGAAAGATGTGCCGGTGGTCGAAGGCAGCCACCAAGCGGATGTGCCGGGAGAGGAGCATGCCGTTGCCGAAAACATCGCCCGACATATCCCCGACGCCCACCACCGTGAACTCTTCGGTCTGCGTGTCCAAGTCCAGCTCGCTGAAGTGCCGCTTGACGGACTCCCAGGCGCCGCGGGCGGTGATGCCCATGGCTTTGTGGTCATATCCAACCGAGCCTCCGGAAGCGAAGGCGTCACCCAGCCAGAAACCATACTCTGCCGCCAGCCCGTTGGCGGTATCCGAAAACGTCGCTGTTCCCTTGTCCGCGGCGACCACCAGGTAGGAGTCGTCGCCGTCGTGCCGGACAACGTCCGACGGCGGAACCAGCCTTTCGCCTTCAGGCGAGGTGACGAGGTTGTCGGTGATGTCCAACAGCCCACGGATGAAGGTCTTGTAGCTTTCGATGCCTTCTGCCATCCACGCGGCGCGGTCGACGGTGGGATTCGGAAGCTTCTTGGCGAAGAATCCTCCCTTTGCACCCGTGGGCACGATGACGGCGTTCTTTACGGTCTGGGCTTTGACGAGACCGAGGATCTCCGTTCGGAAATCTTCCCGGCGGTCGGACCAGCGGAGGCCGCCACGCGCCACCTTGCCAAAGCGGAGGTGGACACCTTCGACCCGTGGCGAGTAAACCCAGATTTCGTACATCGGCCGCGGGAAGGGCAATCCCTCGATGCTCGTCGGATCAAGTTTGAAGCTGAGGTAGCCCTTGTTCTGGAAGTAATTGGTGCGAAGCGTCGACTCGATCAGGTTGACGAAGGTCCGCAGAACACGGTCAGCATCCAGCGTCGCAACGTCTTCGATGGCTTCGGCGAGGGCGGCGCGGGCGGCAGCCTGGCGTTCCTTGCGTTCGTCCTCTGAAACTTCGGGATCGAACCGTGCAGCAAAGAGTACAGTCAGTCCGCGGGCGACTTCAGGGTTGGACAACAAGGTGTCGGCAATGAACCCGAACGAGTTCGTGTTGCCCATTTGGCGCATGTATTTGGCATACGCGCGAAGCACCGTGACCTGGCGCCAGTGCATCCCTTCCCGGAGCACCAAGCGGTCAAAGTCGTCGGACTCGACTGCACCTGTCACCGCGGCGCCGAAGGAATCAGCCAAGAGGTTGCCCGTGGCGAGAGGATCAATACCTGTGGGGTACTTCAGGCCAAGGTCATAGAGGAAGAAGTCGCGGTGGTCGGCGGTTTCGATTTCGAAGGGCCGTTCATCGAGCACTTCCAAGCCCAGGTTGTGGAAGTAAGGAAGGATCTGACTGAGGCTCTTGGGCTCCATGAGGTACAGCTTGACGCGGGCGTCTTCTTCAAGGGACTCTCCCGCCCCCTCCGGAAGGTAGACATGGACACCCGGACGCAGGTTCGCGTTGGTTTCCCCGTTGCGTTCCGCCTGGGCGCCATACTTCTCGAAGCGTTCGATGTCCTCGAGGGCGTCCTCCACCTCGTAGTCCACGCGGTAGCCGGCAGGGAAAGCTTCGGCCCACAACCCTGACAGTACGTCCGCTTCTTCTGCGGGCCGGTTCTCGCGGAGGACTTCGGCTATGCCTTCGCTCCATGAACGGGAGGCGCGCATCAACCGGTGTTCCAGCTCAGCAACGTTCACTTCTGCCATTTCAGCTGTTCGGGGTAGCCGGATCCGGAAGAACACGCGGGCGAGGGCCGACTCGGTGATCCTTGCCTCGTAGTCAATGCTTTCGGCCTGGAAGGTTTCCCGCAGCTCCTGCTCGATCCTGAGGCGGACGCTGGTGGTGTATCGGTCGCGCGGCAGGTACACCACGGCAGACATGAATCTGCCGTAGATGTCGGGGCGCAGGAAGAGCTTGGTCCTTCGGCGTTCCTGCAGCCGCTGGATTCCCGTCGCTGTGGCAGCAAGGTCGGGAACCTCGATCTGGAAGAGTTCGTCGCGCGGGTAGGTCTCCAGGATGCCCAGGAGGTCCTTGCCCGAGTGGGAGTCAATGGGGAACCCCGCGTTGCGAAGCACTGCATCCACCTTGTCCCGGACGATGGGAATGTTCCGAACGGATCCTGTGTACGCACTCGTGGCAAAAAGGCCAATGAAGCGACGCTCGCCGTTAACGTTGCCGGCGGCGTCGAAGCTCTTCACGCCAATGTAGTCAAGGTATGCCGGACGGTGAACGGTCGATCGGGAGTTGGCTTTAGTGATGACCAGCGCCCGCTTCTCCCGCGCACGCTTACGGCCGGCGTCGGTAAGGTGTTGGATTTGCCGGGTATTGTCGCCTGCACGCAGCAAGCCCAGGCCGCTGTCCTCGCGAAGCTCCAGGACATCCTCGCCGTCCTCATTGATGAGGTCGTACTCCCGGTATCCGAGGAACGTGAAGTTGCCCTTGTCCAACCATCGCAGGAGGTCCTGGGCCTGGCGGAGTTCGGCAATTTGCTCCGGGTGCGAAACGGTGCCCAACGCCTCGGCAAGTTCCAGGGCTTTGCTCCGCATCTTTGGCCAGTCCTCGACGGCGGCGCGGACGTCCCCCAAGACGCGCTGCAGGCCCTCGACCAGCTCTTTCCGCGCGTCGTCGTTAACGCGGTCAATTTCGACGGCGATCCAGGATTCCATGTGCGAGGCGTTGTCGCCGTTCCCCAGCAGGTGCGCCACGCTGGGCAATGCTGCGGTGTCGCCGCTTGAGATTCCGACGTTGGAGGGGACGCGCGAAACGCTGGCCAGATCCCCGGTTTCACGGTTGCGGGTAGCCACGAACAGGGGGTGCATGACCAGGCGGATGGCGCAGTTCTGCCGCACCAGTTCAGCGTTGACCGAGTCGACGAGGAAAGGCATATCGTCCGTGACAATGTAGACGACGCTTCGATCCGCCTCCCCAACGACTTCTACTACTGCATTTCCTGGCAGGCGGGAGGACGCCAGCTCCTTGTGCTTGTTGGCCCGGGCAATCAGGACCTCAGGAGAGTAGCCTCGGGAATCCTCCTCTGCGAGGTGCTCGTAGTAGTCACCGAAGAAACCTTCGCGGACAACTGCTGCATCGGACCGATCCTCCACACTGGACCCTGACGACATCTACAAACGCCTCCATCACCTGTTGATTGCTGCGACTCTGCAGCCCACAAAATGAGCCTAGCGCTTAAGGAACCCAAGGGCTCTGGTATTTCGTCCAGCGGATTCTCGATTTTGCTGGATATCTGCACAGGACAGCTCCGCAATGGCTTTACGAAGTGCGGAGTCGGGGGCGGACTCCAGGAGCACCGTTCCCGACAAGAGCGCCGCATCGCAGGCAGCAGGGTCTGAGGGCAGGTAAGCGGAAATGGCCATGCCCGGCCCGAACCGTTCCCAGGCTTGCAGCAGTTGTTGCCTTGGTCCCCGACCTACCGAAGATTGCCTGACCTTATTGAGGACCACCCGAATGTTGGCCTGTTCAGCGGCGTCCTTCAGCTCCCCAAGACCCCGGACGAGCCTCGGGATGCCCACGGCATCCGCCGCTCCGACTGCAATGACCTCGTCTGCGAGCTCCATGATTTTCAATGCGGCTCCGTTCCTGCGCGGGGTCATGGAGTCAAAGCTCAATTCCTCGTCAGCCTCCAGGCAAAACCCGACATCCACCACCACAACGTCCGCAAGCTGCTTGGCCCGCTCCACTACGGCTGACAGGGCAGAAGGCCGAAGTTCGGTCCATCGATCAGCGCGGGTAACGCCCCCAAGGAGACGGAAGCTGTTACCCCGCACATGCACCTCCTCCGCTATGCGGGTGAGTCCAGCGACATCCAGGACACCCTGATCTGCCAAGCGGCATGCCTGGGCAAGCCCAGCAGATTCATCAAGCAGACCCAGCATGGCTGATGCACTGGCACCGTAGCTGTCCGCATCCGCAAGAATGACTGAGCTTCCCCGGGCAGACAGTTCGGCAGCGACATTGACCGCAACCGTGGTCCTCCCCGGCGCTCCCACCGGTCCCCACACTGCGATGACCCGCCCTGCGCCCTCCCGGACCACCTCAGCTGCAGGCAGCTGCACCTCCGCATCCGGGATGAGCCCGGCGAAAGCCGTTCCTGCAGCAGCACGGGGGCTCTCCCTCTGCCGGTCAACCGCACGGGAAATGCGGTCGGCAAGGTCGGCGGCGGCTATGTCCGCCCGCTCCGGCAGCACGCCGATCGCTTCCAGTCGGAGCATTTCCTCAGCGTCATCTGTCAGCACGACAACGGAGACACCCACGGCGTCCAATCTCTCCACGAGGCTGGACGAGAGGTCTGAGGTGTCGGCCGAAATGACGGCGGCCATGGCCAAGCCACTTTCGCATGCTGCGAGCAGCTCCGTCAGTTCCGTGCAGCGCCGAACGACGGTGACCGGACCGTGCAATCGCTCAAGCCCACCCACCACGAACTGTTGGTCGGGGCCGAAGGTGACTACCGGAATGCTCATTGCCGAACGCCTGAAGGGTTCCAGACCGCGGATACCTTTGCGCCGTTAGCCTGCGCGCCCAGCAGCTCGGGCATCTGTTGATCTGTCACAAGGACCAGGAGAACTGTTGACTTGGACGCCCCCAAAGAACTGGAACCGGGCGTAACCGCGGTCACTTCCGCCCCGGGGAGCAACAGGACGGGCCTGTCGAAGCCGCGTGCAGAGTCCGGTTTCGAAACCCAGACGTCCACCCTGGCCCCGGGAACTACTTGGTCCGGCAGCGCTGTGTCCACAGGGATGGCCACGGGTTTGCGGTCCAAAACATCTGCCCGCCCGAGGCTTTGACGAGGCACCAACTGGTGCTTTTCGATCCGCTGAAGCGCCACGTCGCCTTCTGCAAGGCCGGCTGAAACCGTTAGATAGAACGCCTCCACATCTCCCAAACGCACATCAACCGCTTCGAGGTCATCGGCACTTATGGACTGGCCGACAGCGATTGGCTCCTTAGCCGCGTACAGCTTGTTGGTCTTGTCAGCGGAGCCGATAACGGCCACGACTCCTGACACGGACAGCAAGACCAACAGAATCCCGATGAGGAGCCTGGGGTCCTTCCATGAAGGGGCTTTCAATCGCGCCGTTCCGGTAGGTGACCCCTGCTCCATCATTCATGCTCCCCCGTCAGTCGTGACATGCGGCTGTTCCGCCACTTCATTGTCCGGGGATTCCATCACCAAGCCCAACCGAAGTGCCATGAAAAGCATGAAACTGTGGATAACTGCACCAAAGCCTGCATTTCGATGGCAAAATGGTCCCATGCCCCGTTTCTTGACCTTGGCCGACGTTGCCGAACAACTCCAGATCAACTCCCCCCAGGCCTACGCGCTCGTTAGGAGCGGAGAACTCAAGGCCATACAGGTAGGCGGCCGCGGCCAGTGGCGGATCGAAGAAAAGATGTTGGAGCAGTACATCGAAGAGCGCTATGCCGAGGCGAGCCGGATGATCGAGAAATCCAGGTCCAAATCTGCCTGAAACCGGCAGCGGTCCACCTACCTCTAATACTCGCGTCGCGAAGCAGAGCGCACCCCGAGCAGAGACCTAAAGGCCACGGTAGCTACAGCAGTCACGGCGGTGGCACGGCGCGCCTCTCCTCCTGTGACAGCGATCTCCAGGAAGTCCTTGCCCACCCTGTCGATGACTCCGCTGAGCACACGCCCCGCAGCGCCTGCCGCCACATGGACCTCAACACTCAGTCTTTCGCGGGCGAGGCCCCGAAGGGCACTGGCCAAGGGAAATACCAAAGCGGGCCCGTTCACAGGCTTCCGGGCCAGCCTGCCAAGATTCTCGAAATAGCTCACGGAATGCAGCGGAATGAGCCACTGACGGGTGGCAGTGTTGAGCACCAACCAGTCCGCCCCGACCCGCCCCAATGAACCGGCTTCCTTGCTGCCATCGTTCAGCGTGATCGAGACTTCGCGCCCGAGGGCGCCGCGTAGCCTGTCGGCGAGTTCGAACTGCGCGACCTCCACGCGGGCACGTTCGGCAACCTCCGCTTCCCGCGCCAACGTGCGGTCAGCAAAAAATTGCGCCTCCATGTCACCAAAAAGAGAGTCCCATCTCATCTGCTCAGGCTAGGCTCTGAAGAAACAAGCAGCAACACCACGGCGCGTAACAATTGGACACATTGCATCAAAGAAGTTCAAACTGAACTAATTGCATCAAATGACATCAAACTGCTGTGGGGAGCACGAGTCCGATGAGCCAGGAACTACGACCACTCCGGAACGACGCCGCGTTGGCCTTTGCCATCTTGTTCATCGGTTGCCTTTTGGTGGCTGTCGGCGGGCCTTGGCCACGTATAAAAGCGGTGCCGATTGACGCACTGACGTTTGACCAGCTCTTCGGCCTCGGCGCGAACCTCGCGGGTCTGGCGGTCGTGTCCTGGTGGTTACTCTCCTTTGTTCTCGGCCTCATGGCGAATGTCTTGAAGCGAACCGGACAAAGTACTGCCGCGCGAGTCACCTCCCAAGCCACTCCTGCTTTCATGATTCGCATCGGAGCAGCCGTTCTGAGCGTGAATCTTCTAGGAGGCACCGCGGCCTTCGCCGCTTCTGTTCCCGATCCGGGGTGGAGAAGCACGTCCACAGCACAGTCACCCGATGCCGCTTGGACGAAGACAGGCCTGAGCGTGACACCCGGGTGGAAGCCCAAGGCTCCAATCATCGACCCGGGTTTACTCAGTCGGTCTTCTGCACGCGTGGCAACGCCACGAGCTTCGGACGATGAAGGCGTTGTTGTCATGCCGGGCGACACCCTATGGTCCATCGCGGCCAGCCGGTCAGGACCATTCGCCAGTGACCTCGATATCGCCCTCGAGTGGCCCAAGTGGTACGCGGCCAACAAAACAACGATCGGCGAGGACCCTGCTGTTCTCCATCCCGGACAGGTCCTGAAACCTCCGCCGCGAACCTGACCATTCGTCCCACTCCAGCAAATCTGCCCGCTCAGGGGCATTTAGATCCAATTTCACCCCTTTCAGGGTCATCCCAGATAGCACTGGAGCCAGGCAAACCCCATGCCCGGCTCCCTCAAGCAACTCTCTGAGGATGGACCATGAGCGTAAGCACTACCCAACGACTGGGCGCCAGGCCAAAACCGAAACGCAGGCTTCCGGTCCGCGGCTCCGGCGGCAACAGTATCGATGTCCGGTTAGTTGCCCGCAGCATAGCCCAGGCAGTCGTGGAGGTGCTTGCCGGAACGCGTCCTATACAACAGCTGGCAGTTTCCTTGTCTGATGACTGCTATTTTTCGCTTCAACACAGAGCTGCCTTGACCCGTGAACACGCCGCGAAATCGCGCGCATCACAACGCATCCACCTCAGCCCCATGGTCCGCTCGGTACGTGTGTGCAGTATTTCCGACACCATCTGTGAGGCCTCAGTCGTGGTGGCGGAAGAGCAACGCTGCCGGGCTTTGGCAATCCGTCTGGAACTGATGGACGATGTGTGGCAGGTGACCGCGCTCGAGATTGGATGAATCTCTCGCCATCAGGCAAAAAGAAGTCCGGGATCGCTCGCATTGAACGATCCCGGACTCTCACGATTCGAACGAACCGAACTAACGCCGCTTCTTCTTAGCGGGCTTCCGCGGTTCCTGGGTGGCTGCCTTCGCCGGGTTTCCCGAACGGCCTGAAGACCTTCCCTCAATGCGCGTCTGGGTTCCTCCGTCTTCGCCGGGCGCCGTGTACTGCAGCTGAGCCGGCTTCTCAGGCGCTTCGAGGCCTGCCGCCCGGATTTGAGGCTCGTGGTGTTCGGTATGCGTGCCACCAACAGAGTCGTCGGCCACCACAACGTCTTCCGCCGGGGTTACCTCAACCTCGAGGTTATAGAGGAACCCAATGCTCTCTTCGCGGATGGCCTCCATCATGCTCTGGAACATGACATAGCCCTCGCGCTGGTACTCCACCAACGGGTCCCTCTGCGCCATCGCCCTCAGGCCGATGCCTTCCTTGAGGTAATCCATCTCGTAAAGATGCTCTTGCCACTTCCGTCCCAAGACCGAGAGGACGACGCGACGTTCAAGCTCACGCATGCTTTCAGAGCCGATAGCTTCTTCGCGTGCCTGGTAGACCAACTTCGCGTCGGAGAGGATCTCATTCCTCAGGAACTCGACCGTAACCTTGGACTTGCCTCCAGCTTCATCAATGATGTCCTGGGCGGTGACCGTTGCCGGGTAAAGGGTCTTAAGGTTCGACCAGAGCTGGTTGAAGTCCCAATCGTCGCCGGTACCTTCGGCAGTCGCGGCGTCTATCAGGGCGTTAATTGTGTCTTCCAGGAAGAACTGAACCTTTTCGTGGAGATCGTCCCCCTCAAGGATCCGACGGCGGTCACCGTAGATAGCCTCGCGCTGGCGGTTCAGGACATCATCGTATTTGAGGACGTTCTTGCGCTGTTCCGCGTTGCGGGCTTCCACCTGGCTTTGGGCCGAGGCGATGGCGCGGGATACGAGCTTCGATTCCAGGGCAACGTCGTCCGGGACCGAACTGTTCATGAGCCTTTCGGCTGCACCGGAGTTGAACAGCCTCATGAGGTCATCGGTCAGGGAGAGGTAGAAGCGGGACTCACCGGGATCACCTTGACGGCCGGACCGTCCGCGAAGCTGGTTGTCGATGCGGCGGGATTCGTGGCGCTCAGTGCCCAGGACGTAGAGACCGCCCAGATCCAACACTTCCTCATGCTCATCCTTGACGGCCTGCTTGGCCGCGGCGAGCGCCTCCGGCCAAGCGGCCTCGTACTCGTCCGAGTTTTCCTCGGGGTCGAGTCCGCGCTTGGCCAACTCGGCAATCGCAGTGAACTCGGCGTTTCCGCCCAACATGATGTCCGTGCCGCGGCCTGCCATGTTGGTAGCAACAGTCACGGCGCCTTTACGACCCGCTTGTGCCACGATCGAGGCTTCCCGGGCGTGGTTCTTTGCATTGAGTACCTCGTGGCGGATGCCTTCTTTACCCAGCAACTTGGAGAGATACTCGCTCTTCTCCACGCTGGTTGTACCCACAAGGACGGGCTGGCCCTTCTCATGCCGCTCGGCGATGTCCTTGACCACCGCGTCGAACTTCACGATTTCGTTCTTGTAGACGAGGTCGGGCTGGTCAATGCGCTGCATGTCCCGGTTGGTCGGGATGGCTACTACGCCCAGCTTGTAGGTGCTCATGAACTCTGCGGCTTCCGTCTCAGCCGTACCGGTCATGCCGGACAGCTTGGAATACATGCGGAAGTAGTTCTGCAGGGTGACGGTGGCGAGAGTCTGGTTCTCTGCCTTGATCTCGACGTTTTCCTTGGCCTCGATCGCTTGGTGCATGCCCTCGTTGTAGCGGCGTCCGGCGAGGATACGTCCGGTATGTTCATCGACGATCAGCACTTCGCCGTCCAGGATGACGTAGTCCTTATCCCGCTTGAAAAGCTCCTTGGCCTTGATGGCGTTGTTAAGGAATCCGATCAAAGGAGTGTTGGCTGATTCGTACAGGTTCTGGATGCCGAGGTAGTCCTCGACTTTTTCGATGCCGGATTCCAGCACGCCTACCGTGCGCTTCTTTTCGTCGACCTCGTAGTCAACGTCCGGCTGGAGGCGAAGAACAACCTTGGCGAACTCGCTGTACCAGCGGTTGGTGTCCCCCTGGGCGGGGCCGGAGATGATCAGCGGTGTACGTGCCTCGTCGATCAGGATGGAGTCGACTTCATCCACAATCGCGAAATGGTGTCCTCGTTGCACAAGCTCGCTGGCATCCCAGGCCATGTTGTCGCGCAGGTAATCGAATCCGAACTCGTTATTGGTGCCGTACGTGATGTCCGCAGCGTACTGTTCCCTGCGCAAGGCCGGATCCTGGTTGGACAGGATGCATCCGCTGGTGAGGCCCAGGAAGCGGTAGACGCGGCCCATCAGCTCGGATTGGTACTCGGCAAGGTAATCGTTGACCGTCACAACATGGACGCCCTTGCCGGTCAAAGCATTCAGATAGGCAGGCGCCGTTGCGACGAGGGTTTTACCTTCACCGGTCTTCATTTCGGCAATGTTGCCCAAATGGAGTGCGGCGCCACCCATGAGCTGTACGTCGAAGTGGCGCATACCCAGGGTCCTGGACGAAGCCTCCCGAACTGCAGCGAAGGCCTCGGGGAGAAGATCGTTGAGGGTTTCTCCGTCTTGGTGACGGGCGCGGAGCCGGTCGGTCTCTTCACGGAGTTCGGCATCTGAGAACGTCTTGAATGAGTCTTCAAGGGCATTGATGGAATCGGCATAGTTCCGCAGTTGCTTCAGGGTTTTTTTGTCACCCGTGCGGAGAAGTTTTTCGATTAGTGATGCCACGTGAAATTGCTCCCAGTCTCATGCTGCCGAATTCTGGCTGTTTCAGTCTACGGGAGAGACCAAAGCCACGTAGCCTGTTTCCCCTGTCAGCGGACTGACGCGCCCGCCGAACGGATCCGGGGAGGGGCGACGGGCCGCAATGGCCTCGTTGAGCGTACGGGCCAAGTCTCCGGCAGGCGACACCACCACTTCCTGGAGCCCAAGCCAATCCCTCATGAGGCACAGCTCTGCCGCCAGTTCCTCAGCAGTATCCGAGGGCGCCGAGGGTTCGGCATGGGCAGAGCGAACCAACAGCCTGCCCCCTGTCCGGTCAGCCTTCAGGTCTACCCGCGCAACGATCGCTTCGCGAAGAAGGAATGGCAACACGTAGTAGCCGAAACGGCGCTTGGCCGCAGGCGTGTAGATCTCGATCCGGTAGTGGAAGCCGAAGAGTTCTTCAAGGCGGCGCCGTTCGAAAACCAGCGAATCGAAGGGACTGAGGAGCGCGCGCCCTTCTGCCCGGCGCGGTATTTTTGCGTCAACATGCCGGAAAACGTCGCGGTCCCAGCCCTTCACAGTGACGCGCTCGAGTCGGCCGGCCCTCAGGAGGCGTTCCACGGAGGCCTGTCCGGCTTTGGCCGGCGTGCGAAAGTAGTCTGCGAAGCACCGGACCGTACCAATCCCATGAGCCTTCGCCGCTGCTTCGATCAAACGGTCCATGGATGCCTCGGGATCCATCCACTCCGGTGTTCCTCCGGGGTACACACGGGACGTCAGTGCGTACCGGCGTTCAAACTGGGCGGTTCGGGCAGCGGCTGAAACGCGCCCTTCCTCGAAGAGATGTTCAAGAACGCGTTTGACGACGTTCCAGTTCCAACCCCAATTCGCCCGGTCCTGGACTTCATCATGTCCCAACTTGGCTGTCAGTTCCGAGGCGGTCATCGGCCTGCTCGTCGCCAGTACTGCGAGGATGCGGTTTTCCATGTCAATTCGCACCTCCTCGTCCAACGAGTGGGCGCCCACCCAGTACCGCTTCTGCCAGGCAAGCAGATCGGGGAAATGTTCCGGCCTGATGAAACTGGCTTCATGGGCCCAGTACTCCATCATTCTTCGAGGCGCCCTCCCTGCCATCGTCTGCAGGATCGCGGTGTCATAGTTACCCAGCCGGGAAAAGAAGGGGAGGTAGTGACTGCGGGCAAGGACATTGACCGAATCGATCTGCACCAACTGCAATTGGGCAAAAGTCCGGCCCACCGCCCTCGCTGTTACGGGGGTGGTGGGCCGGACCCTTGCTAATCCTTGGGCCTCAAAGGCCATCCGCCGCGCCTGTGACAGGCTCAGCGAAACGGTCATGGGAGTCCTTTCACTACAAGCAGCGTGCCGATTACCGTGCGCTTGCTGCTTGGTCGTCCGAGCGGTACGCGTGGATCTTCTCTTCGACGGCCTCCTGGCCGGGCTCACAGGTGGAATCGAGGGAGATCACACCATAGGTCCAGCCGCTTCGACGGTACACAACGGAGGGTGCGTTGGTTTCCTTATCGAGGAACAGGTAGAAGTTGTGACCCACCAGTTCCATGTTGTCGACGGCGTCGTCGAGCGTGAGCGAGGCTGCCGGGAAAACCTTCCGGCGGATCAGCACGGGGGAATCACCGGCGGGAATATCGTTTTCGATCTCGTACGGCGACCGCTCGTCGGGTTCGGCTGCAGCGGTTTCGCTGTTACCGGCCACCTCGTAAATAGGAGCCGTTGTACTGGCAGGCTCCAGGGATGCCGTTGCTTCGCGAACGGCCTTGGGCGTGTGGCGCCCGTGGTGCACCTTTTTCCTGTCCTTCGCCCGCCGCAGACGCTCAAGAAGCTTGTTGTAGGCAAGATCGAAGGCAGCAAATTTGTCAGCGGCTGTGGCTTCGGCACGAATAACAGGGCCTCGGCCCAAAACTGTCACTTCAACGGTAAGCTGGCCGGGCGTCTGCCGGGGATTGGTCTCCTTGGAAACCTTGGCGTCAACCCGCTGGACCTTGTCCCCCAGGGATTCAATCTTTGAGATCTTCTCGCCGGCATATTCGCGGAAGCGGTCGGAAACTGTCAGATTTCGTCCGCTGATCATGAACTCCATGGTGCCCTCCAATAACTCAGGTGACACGACAACGACGCTTCTTGGGGCCGGTCTGACAGACAGTCGAGCCCCTTTCCGAGCCGCTATCGACAGGTACATCTGTTCTTGGTACCCACAACCGACGTTAGTTCATCGGCACGAGTTATTCATCCTTTGGCAACTTATTTTTTGATTTGGTCACAAGGACCCCGGGGGACTCGTCGCCGCCCGGCCCGGAGGCGTAGGCTGGTGGCCTCGTGGCCGCCAACACGATGGCTCCGCACACGATGCCGCCGGCTGCGGACAGCGCTCTGGCTGATTCGGCGAGCGTCGCCCCCGTGGTCAGAACATCGTCAATGATCACGAGCCTTTGCCCGTTGATCTTCTTCGTGGACCGGGACGGCACCTGCATGGAGCCGGCGACCCTCCGGGCCCGTTCTCCGCGCCCCAAGCCCTTCTGTCCGCCGGCTTTCCTGATACCGCCGCTTCTTCCCAGAACGCCGGCGAGGTACTGGTGGATACTCCGCGGCGAAGCTCCCCTACGGATCAACGGCACAAGCCCGGGGCGTTTCCGCAGGACGTCCACTACCGGAAAGTCCGGGAGCAATCGGCGGCGCCGCGTACTGGCCAGGAGGAGTCGCACGGGGCTGAAACCACGTTTCCTGAAAGCTGCTCCGCTGCTGGGCACCGGAACAAGGCAGTAGCTTGCTTTTCCACCGGCGGCAGCTCCCACCGCCCGCGCCAGGCACGCGCCGAGGACATTCGCCAAGCGCCATTGGCCAAGCCGCTTGAACGACAACAACGCCTGGCTGAGTTCCTCACGGTACGGGCCCGCTGCCACGACTTCCAACGTCGCGGTCCCATCGATGTCCACTAATGCCGGCGCCTGTTGCTCCGCACGGAAAGGACTGGCACACAACAGCCTGACTTTCTTTGCACACACGCCGCAAATGACGGCGTCCTCCACTCCACAGCAAACACACTCAACAGGAACGAGCAGCACGAGCAACTCGCCACAAGCGCGCTGAAAGGCCGCGGCGCACTTGGCCGGCACGGCACGGTACTCGCCGCGCCTGCGGGCAGCTCCGGGATCCCGGGAGTCCAGGTCAGGGTCGCGGCGGGCAAGCAAAGACGTGGCCGGACTGCGGGGACTGCGGACCGCGGACGTCACAGCAGCCACCGCCCACGGATGGCGTATGTGTTTAGCATGTCCCAAGCCTGACGCGCGGGTGGCTTAACCGGCAGCCACCCGCGCGGCTATGTGAATAACCTTGAAGCGTGAATAACCTTGAAGCGGCGGACCTCATCCCGGGAAGGAAGGCTCCGTTGGTCCTTTGAGTTGGAGCTCCCAACCGTTTCCTACGCGTTGGAAGACCCCGGCCTCGGATTGGCCGAATATTTGCTCCGGGCCATTGCCGGCGCTCAGGCTCGTGAGACCGTCCCAGGGCGCAAGCTGCTGGGGATCCCCTGATGCCAGGGACAGCAGTTCCGGAACCACGGTTGCCGTGGCGGACCCCGCCATCACTGCCACCGAAGAACCATTGACCCACACGCCTTGGTCCGGTTCGGAAGAGGTGACCAGGTTTACGGGCACCGTAAGGTCCTTCGGAGTCCCGTCGGAATTGCGAACTATGCCGGCCACCTGTACCGCCGTCTTTCCGTTGGCTTCGGAAATAACCAGCGCCCGGGTCCCTTCCCTGGAGACACGGAAGTCCTTGACCGTCCTGCCCGACAACCAGGCCGGGGTCATGGTCACTGACGGTACAGCCATGCCTGCTGCAACGCCCGTGGGTTTGAAGGCCACCACTTCCGTGGCACCGCTGGCACCGGGACCGGCAGTCCAAACCCAATCACCGGGACTGAAAGAAGGCCCGGTGAGGGCGCTCCTGGTGGTCAGTTGCCTGGCCGTTTCCTGTCCGGGCTCTATGACGTACAGGGTGGTCTTGTCTCCGTTGAGGAACGCGATGGTTTGGGACACCGGCGACTCGGCCGGTGCATGCGGCCCTAGCCCCGCCACCGAACGAATGTCAGGCAAGGGTGAGATCCTGTTGTTCTCGTAGCGGACCAGTTCCCCGTTGTTGATGGCTATTTGGCGGGCGGGAACGCTTCGGTCAACCACGGGCGGGAGGACGGAACCGTCATCATCCACCCGGACCAGGTCCTGGTCTGCACGCAGTTGGACGTTTATCACGTCCGGTTGGCTCCTGAATGTCAAAGCCAACTGGTTCTGCATGCGTTGGCGGTCCTCGGCCGAGGCGTCAAAAAGCTCCTTCGCCGAGAGGTCCACCTGGGCCGACCCGGACACGACGGGGACCGACTCTCGGGCCAGCTTCATCCCGGACGGAAAAGCGCTGACGACGGCGCCCCGCAAGTAGGGTGCGGGACCGGCGAGCAAGGCGCTGGTCATGGACTTGACGGTCTTCTTCTTGATGAACCAGCGGTAGTCCGGCACCGCATAAGTGAAGGTGGGGTCGTAAAAGTAGATGGGATAGGCACCGTAGATGACCTTGAAGGTTTCTTCGGGTATGGCTGTCCCGTCCGGCACCTTGGAAATCCGCCACTCCCCTTCCACTTGGTCCAGGGTGACGGGAATGGATTCCTTCGTTCCAGCCGGGTACTGGGTTGCTATGCCATCGGCATCCACGGAATAGGCAACATCCAGCTGGTAGACGTATTCGTTTTCAATGGCCGTCTTAACAACCTGCGCCTCACGGAACACCAAGGCACGTTTGTCAGGCTTCCAGGTGACGGACTGCGCCTGGGTGAGGTACTGGCGTGCCACAGGGTAGTCGTCCTCGTAGCCGCTGCCCGCCATGTAGAAGTCCTCGATCACGGCTTCGGGACTTGCTCCGGCGCGAGGTGCCGCCGGAAAGAAGACGGGTGCGTTGGCGTTTCCGGCGCCCTCATCCTTGCTCTTGCCAACCGGTCCTGACCGGGGAATCTGCGCACAGGAAGCCAGCAGGACCATCAGGAGCGCCAGCATGGCCACGAAGGCGCGTTTGCGGGCTTGTTGGCGATTCACGACGTCGGTCCTTTCCCTTGCTCCGGCCGGTCTTCAGCGCCGGGAACGTCATGGTTCCCTGCCTCGACGTCGTCGGCGCGGGTGCCGTGTCCGGCGCCGTCAACCGCACCCGGGTTCTGGTGTTCGGCAGGTGCGACGCCGGCGTTCCCAAGGGGCGCACCCATCTCATCCGAGGCCGGCCCGGCCGTGGGGTCGTCCGCTGCTGCGCTGAGCAACAGCACTTGCCGTTCGAGCACTGCCCCCGGCTCTATGCCGCTCACGGCGAATTCCGCGGGTTCAAGTTGGAGGGGCGATTTGAGGATTGTCCCTCCCTGCCGCAGCGGCAAGGTCAACCTGAAGTTCGAACCAACGCCCTTGCGGCCCCAAGCCTGCAACCACCCATTGTGCAGCTTGGTGTCCTCGGCGGCGATGGACAGGCCCAGGCCGCTTCCCCCGGTTGTCCTGGCGCGGGCGGGGTCGGCCCGCCAGAAGCGGTCGAACACACGGGCCGCCTCCGTGGGGGTCATCCCGATTCCGTGGTCACGGACCGCGATGGCCACAGCATCCTGGTTGGCTGCAACGGAAATGTGGACCGGCCGGCCTTCACCGTGTTCGAGAGCGTTCAGTACCAGGTTCCGAAGGATTCGGTCGATGCGCCTCGAGTCCATTTCCACGATGATGCTCTTCTCGCGGGCGTGCAGGAGGACCTCGGAACCATACTCCTCAGCCACCGGAGCTGCGCCTTCAATGACTTGGGCCAGGACTTGGAAAATATCCTGCGGCTCGGCGTCCAGGACGGCCGCTCCCGCGTCGAAGCGCGAGATCTCCAGCAGGTCCGAAAGAAGTGACTGGAAACGTTCCACCTGGTTGTAAAGGAGCTCGGCCGATCTCTTGTTCATGGGATCGAAGTCTTCGCGGGCGTCGTACAGGACTTCCGCGGCCATCCGCACGGTGGTCAGCGGGGTCCTCAACTCGTGCGAAACGTCTGAGACGAAGCGCTGCTGCATCTGGGAGAGAGTGGCAAGCTGGGTAATCTGCTCCTGCAGGCTCGCGGCCATGTGGTTGAAGGATGCTCCGAGGCGGGCCACCTCGTCTTCCCCCTTGACCACCATCCGCTCCTGCAGTTGGCCTGCCGCGAGCTTTTCGGAAACGACGGCGGCATGGCTGACTGGGCTGACGACGTTCCGGGTGACGTACCAGGCTACGGCACCGATCATGAGCACCAGTGCTGCGCCGCCGGCCAGCAGGACGTTCTGGATCTCGTCCAACGTCTTTTGCGCCGTGTTGAGGTCATAGATGAGATAGAGCTCGTACATGGTCCCGTTGAACGTGACCTTGTTGCCCACGGCGATGCCGGGACGGTCCTCGTTGCCCACCGGGAACTCCATGGAAGCCCAGAATTGTTGCTTCCCTCCTTCCTGCACCGCTTTGCGGAGTTCAGGAGGGATGACGCGGACAGTCAATTGGTCCGAAGCGCGTGACTCGACCCATCGGTTGCGGGGCTTGGTCTGTTCCGGGACGGCTTCGAAGACGTAGCGGCGCTGGATGACCGAACCCCGGCCTTCCACCGCAGTGAGGGTGTCGTACACCAGCGTGATGACGCTGGACTGATCCGTGACCTGAGCACCGTCGAAAGTGTCCTGGACCTGCTTGACGTTGTAACGGGACTCCGATTCCGCTTGGGCGAGGCGTTCCTGGAAGAGGTTGTTGGCGATCTGGTTCGAGAGGTATGCCCCGACGATGGCAAAGGACGTCACCGCCAGCAGCAACGTGGTGAGGACAGTCCTGAACTCAAGGGATCGCCGCCACCTCTTAAGCAGTGAGCGCCAGAGGAAGCGCAGTCCAGGCCGGATCTGCCGAATGCCGATGGAAACCAGCCGCGACACCCTGAGCACCAGTATGAGGCCACGGCGTGTCCAGATACGCGCGCGCGACATCAGCCACCGCACGTTCCGCTCTTGGCGGTGGCTGGAGGTAAAGGCCCCTTCCGACGTCGGACGTTCCGCTTGCGGAACGTCCGACTGTGTACCGGTGCCGGCGGGAGGCTGTTCGGTTTCCTCTTGGCCGGCCTTACCGGGGGAAGACTCAGGAACCTGCTTTATATCCGACACCACGAACCGTCAATACAACCTCAGGCGCTTCGGGATCGCGCTCGATCTTGGAGCGCAAACGCTGGACATGAACATTCACCAACCGGGTGTCCGCGGCGTGCCTGTAACCCCAGACCTGTTCCAGGAGCAGCTCACGCGTGAACACCTGCCAAGGCTTGCGGGCCAAAGCCACCAGGAGATCAAATTCCAGGGGCGTGAGCGAAATCCTCTCACCACCGCGGGTGACCATGTGTCCGGCCACGTCAATGGTGACATCGGCGATCCGCAGCGTTTCAGGTGCCTTTTGCTCACCGGGACGGAGGCGGGCCCGCACCCGCGCCACGAGCTCGGCAGGTTTGAACGGCTTCGGCACGTAGTCATCCGCGCCGGATTCCAGGCCGCGAACCACATCCGAGGTGTCCGACTTGGCGGTGAGCATGACGATCGGAACGTCCGATTCCCCACGGATCTGCCGGCACACCTCAATGCCGTCGGATCCCGGAAGCATCAGATCCAGGAGCACGAGATCCGGCTTTGACGAACGGAAGACATCCAGGGCCTGACCGCCGTCTGCGCAGAACACCGGTTCGAAGCCGTCGTTGCGCAGCACAATGCCAATCATTTCCGCGAGTGCCTCGTCGTCGTCAACTACCAGAATGCGTGCCTTCATAGTTATATGTTCCCTTATCCACATGCCTTTGTCCTGCTGGGCGGGCGCACGGCATGGCGCCCCACAGGCCTCTTCCACCGTACTGCAAAGCCTTCAACCGGGCCGCCACGAAAGGCCGGAAGGTCATGCTAGGAGGTATGGCGCCGTGACTATAGGCTGGGGTCCGAAGGTCCGTTTGGGGGACGTCGATAAGCGGCGGGCCGGGTCTGATGGGGAGGAATTCGTGTCACAACCAGAGCACGGCCAGCAGCCACCTGCCGGTGCCCAGCCGGGTTGGGGTGCCCAGCCGCAGTGGGGAGGCACCCCGGTGTGGCCCACTCCCCCGGTATCCCCGCCGGCACACCAGCCGGCGGCCGGACAACAGCCCTGGCCGGCCCAGCCGCCAACGGGTTGGCCGCAGCCGGGCATGCCCCCCGGACAGCCACCCTATGGACAACCCTTATATGTAGCACCTCCCAAACCAGGCATCATCCCGTTGCGTCCGCTGCAGTTCGGGGAAATACTCGACGGTGCGTTTCAGACCATCCGCCGCAATGCCGCGGCCATGGTCGGTTCAGCGTTGATCGTCCAAGCCATCAGCCAGACCCTGCTGGGGGCCGTTTCCTTGGGCTTGCTCCAAGCGGTCGATTCGCTGGATACCGTGGAATCACGTGCCGAACTGGACGGCCTCCTTGGCCCTTTCATCGGGATGATGGCCGGGGCGCTTGGCATCACCATGCTCATGGCATTCCTGGGGTCAGTACTCCAAGGCGTGCTGGTGGTCCCGGTATCCCGGTCGGTGCTGAACCGGAGGACAGGCTTCAAGGCCATGTGGAAGCTGGCCGCCCCACGGATTTGGCCGTTGCTGGGCGTCGCTGCCCTGCTGACCTTCGTAGCACTCCTGGCCATGGCAGCCGTCGCCGGCATCGCCGTGGTGCTGCTGATGAATTTGGGCCCGGCCGCTTTTGCTTTGGTCATTCCTTTGTGGATTGGGGCGTTTGTTTTGTACCTCTGGATCGCCATCAAGCTCATGTTCGCACCGGCGGCGATCGTGGTTGAGCAGGTGGGAATCTACCAGGGCCTGCTGCGATCCTGGCAGTTGACCAAGAACAGCTGGTGGCGGATTTTCGGCATCACGATCGTCGTGAACCTCATGGTTGGGGTTATTGGCTACGTCGTCCAGATCCCGGTGCAGTTGGCTTCGGGCGCGGTCGGCTCGGTGGTCTCGCCGCATCCGGATTTCGCTTCCATGAGTTCGGCCCTGCTGGTAACCACCATTATCTCCACGGTCGTTTCAACGCTGGTAGGTTCCATAACCTTCGCCTTCCAGACTTCCGTCTCCGCCCTGATCTATATGGACCTGCGGATGCGCCGGGAAGGACTGGACGTCGAGTTGATGAGGCTCATGGAGTCCGGCGCCGACCCAGACGGGATTCCCGGTGCCCCGCGAGGGAGAAGTGCCGGGTGGCCGTCGGCATGACGGGAGCTTTCCTGCGGATTCCCAGTGCAATCGCTGTCTTGGAACCACCGGTTAGTCCGGACCGGAACGAAGCACGGCGATGGGCAGAGGAAGAACTGTCCAAGCCCAAATACCCGGACGCGCAGCCAAGCTGGCTGGAGCAGGTATGGCAGGATTTCCTGGACTGGCTGGCTTCCCTCGGCAGCGACTCCGGGTCGCCGGGCAACGGAATCGCCGTTCCCGTCATCATCGCCCTGGCCATTGCGCTCATTGTGGTGGCCGTCATCGTGGTCCGTCCCAGGCTGAACGCGCGTCGCAGGAAACCTGTTCCCGACGTGTTCGGCGATGAGCAGGTGGTGGACGCTGCGGTATACCGGCAACGGGCGGCGGCTGCCGCGGACGACGGCGACTGGCGGGCCGCCGTCGTCGAACAGTTCCGCGCTGTGGTCCGGTCCTCGGAGGAACGCGACATCATTGAGGCGAGGCCCGGCCGTACGGCCGATGAAGCAGCCGCGCAACTGGGCGGGGTCTTCCCTGCCGCGAGGCTGCGCCTGGCGGATGCGGCAAGAAGCTTCGACGCCGTCCTCTATGGCGGAATGCCTGCGCACAGAGCCGCTTATGAGGCCGTATGCGCCGTTGATTCCGATCTTCTTGGCATGGCACCGGAGTTTGGCGCACCTGCGGCCACGGGATTCGCGGTGCCTCGATGAGCCGCACCGAAACCCTGGCCGAAGCCCGGACGGGAGAACCCGAGACCGAACCCAATAAGCCACCACACCGCGACCGGCATCCCCGGGCCGGACAGTGGTTCCGGAGAAACGCCCTGTGGATCATCCTGGCTTTGCTCTTCGCCGGGCTCGTCACCTACCTTGTGGTGGATCGGCAAGCAGCCGCCCAGGACTCCAGGCGGTTGTCCGCCAACAACCCCGGTCCGGGAGGTGCCATGGCCGTGGCTGAAATCCTCAGCCAGCACGGGGTGGACGTCACCAGCACCGACACCTTGGAGGAGACCACAGCCGCGCTGGAACGCGATCCGGACGCAAGCTTGCTGCTTTATGATCCCCGGGGTTTCCTCGACGGCGAACAACTGTCCGGGCTGCGGGACTCCGTCAACCGGATGACGGTGGTTTCTCCCCGTCTGACCGTTCTGCGCGCCCTCGATGCCGACATCCGTCCGGGCGGCGTGGTCCCGGAGGACATAACGACGTTGAATCCCGCCTGCGGAGTGGAAGATGCGCAGGCTGCCGGTCCCGTCGCAGCCCGGGGAGCAGTGTATTCCGGTCCCGCCGTCTGCTATCCGATCCGTGACGGCGGACCGGGACTGTATGCGGCGGTCGAAGGGGGCAGGCTCGTGGTCTTGGGCAGCACCGACCTGCTGGACAACCAACACCTCGCCGATCAAGGGAACGCCGCCCTGGCGATTCGTACGCTGGGTACCACGGAGAAGCTGGTCTGGTACTTGCCCTTCGTGGCCGATATCCAAGCAGATCGTTCGGCCCCAACCCTCAGCGAGCTTGCTCCCCCGTGGGTGGCCGTTGCCGGACCGTGGCTTGGGTTTGTGGCGTTGCTTGCCATTGCGTGGCGGGCACGCCGGTTGGGGCCCTTGGTTTTTGAGCCCCTGCCGGTCGTCGTGAAAGCGGCTGAGACAGCCGAGGGCAGGGCGCGCCTTTACCAGGACTCACGGGCTTTGCGGCTCGCTGCCGACACCCTGCGTGCCGGCACCCTCACCAGGCTGGCCAGGCATTTCAAGCTGGGAGCCGACGCCACCCCAGATGCGGTTGTTGATGCCTTGGCGCATCGCCTCGGCAGGCCGGTACCGGAGATGCAATCATTGCTGCTCAACACCCATCCGGAGACTGAAGGACACCTGGTCCAATGGGCCCAGCGCATGGAACAAATCGAACAGGAGGCCATGGGCCGATGAACAACCAGCCGAGCAGCTACGCGGAAACTACCGGCACGTACCCGGACAACGCGGTTACAGCGGGTGGTTCCCCGGCCGTCGCCCCGGAGCACCCTCACCAAGGCCATCGGGAAGATCCTGCACGGGAAGCCTTGTTGGATGTCCGTCGTGAAGTGGGCAAGGCCGTCGTAGGCCAGGACCCTACTGTCACAGGCATGCTCATCGCCCTGCTGTGTGACGGACATGTCTTGCTGGAGGGCGTCCCCGGGGTGGCGAAGACCCTGCTGGTGAGGGCGCTCTCCACCGCGTTGAGCCTGGAGACCAAGCGTGTCCAGTTCACGCCGGACCTGATGCCGGGCGATGTCACCGGATCCCTGGTCTACGATTCCCACTCTTCGGAGTTCTCCTTCAGGGAGGGTCCGGTGTTCACCAACATCCTCCTCGCCGACGAGATCAACAGGACTCCGCCCAAGACCCAGGCCTCCCTCCTGGAAGCCATGGAAGAACGGCAGGTTTCCGTGGACGGGGTCTCCAGGCGGTTGCCCGAACCCTTCATCGTGGCTGCCACCCAGAACCCGGTGGAGTACGAAGGAACGTATCCCCTCCCCGAGGCCCAGTTGGACCGTTTCCTTTTGAAACTCACCATGCCGTTACCGGACCGGATGGAGGAAATTGAGGTGATTCGCCGGCACGCGGCGGGCTTTGATCCTCGCGACCTCGGCGCGGCCGGAGTGCGTCCGGTGGCGGGAGCAGCCGAGCTTGCCCGTGCGCGCGAAGCGGTGGCGGCGGTTTCCGTTGCTCCCGAGATCCTCGCCTACATCGTGGACGTTGTCCGCGCCACCCGATCGGCTCCATCCTTCCAGCTGGGCGTCTCGCCCCGTGGCGCCACCGCTTTGCTCAACTCCGCAAAGGCGTGGGCTTGGCTGTCGAACCGGACGTTCGTCACGCCGGATGACGTCAAGGCGTTGTCCCTGCCGTGCCTCCGGCACCGTGTGGGGTTGCGGCCTGAGGCCCAGATGGACGGTATCAAGGTCGATGATGTGTTGGGCAGCATCCTGGCCTCCGTGCCGGTGCCCCGATGACCAGGACGTCCTGAATGGCAATCACGGGCCGTTTTGTCCTGTTGGCGTTCGCCGCGCTGGCTCCCTTGGTGCTCTTTCCTGCATGGACCACAGTGCTGCTCGTTGCCGGAGTGCTCCTGCTCTTCCTGGTCATCGATCTGGTCCTGGCTGCGTCACCGGCCAAAGTGACGTTGGAGCGGCGCCAGCCACCCAATGTGACTCTTGAAAGCAGCGTCACTGCCACGCTGACGGTGACTAACGGAAGCCGGCGCAGGCTCCGCGCCGTGGTCAGGGATGCCTGGCAACCCTCGGCAGGTGCGGCCAATGCCGTCCAGTCGCTGGCAGTTCCGCCGGCTGAACGCCGTCGAATGACCGTGACGTTGTGCCCGAGCCGGCGGGGAGACTTGGAATCGCCGCACGTGACCATCCGTTCCCTTGGCCCCTTGGGGCTTGCCGCCCGGCAACGGACCCGTCCCCTGCCCGGCAAGCTGAGGGTCCTTCCGCCGTTCCATTCCAAACGCCATCTGCCCTCCAAACTCCGCAAACTTCGGGAGCTGGACGGTCGGGCAGCCGTCCAGATCCGCGGCGCTGGAACCGAATTCGACTCCCTCCGGGACTATGTGCGCGGCGACGACGTCCGATCCATCGATTGGCGGGCCACAGCCCGGCGTACCTCCGTGGTGGTTCGCACGTGGCGTCCGGAGCGGGACCGGCGGGTGGTGATCGTGCTGGACACCTCACGCACAGCTGCAGCACGGATCGCTGATGAGCCCAGGCTTGATACGGGCATCGAAGCAGCGCTGCTGCTGGCCGTCCTGGCTGAACGGGGCGGCGACAGAGTGGACTTCCTCGCGTATGACCGGCGGCTGCGCGCCCGGGTCGAATCGGCGTCGAAGGGGAACCTGTTGGGGCAGCTCGTCCAGGCCATGGCACCGCTGGACGCCGAACTCATCGAGCTGGATTGGCAACAGATACCCGGCCAGGTGCGGGCCGTCTCGGCGCACCGCTCCCTGGTGGTGCTCTTGACCGCGCTCGACGGCGGTGCCCCCGAGGAGGGCCTCTTGCCCTTGGTGGCCCGGCTGGCCACGCAGCATGTGGTGGTGGTGGCATCCGTACGTGATCCGCTTTTGGACGCGATGAAGGAAGAACGCACGACGGCGAGCCAGGTTTTCCGCGCCGCCGCAGCTGAACGGGCCCTCTTGGAACGGGCTGCCGTTTCAAACCAGCTGCGCCAACTTGGGGCTGAAGTAGTTGATGCGCACCCGCTCGAGCTGCCGCCCATGCTCGCCGACGCCTACATCCGGCTCAAAGCCGCCGGCCGACTCTAGGAAGGACTGACTGCACAATGAATCAACCCATCTACAAACTGGCCTTGGGCGATGCCTTCGAACAGCTGGCCCCGGAGCTTCAGGACTATTTCTCCCTTTCCGCGGGATCGGGCCACTACGGAGTAGGACAGGGTGTTTTCGATGTTGTGGGCTGCCGCCAAAAATGGTTGCGCCCCTTCCTGTCGCTGACTACCGGCGAGGAAGCGTTCTTCCCGGAGTACGGCGAGGGCATTCCCTTCCGGATCGAAAACCACGCCCATGTGGACCCCTTCAACCGTGCCGCGCTGACAGCACGGAGAGAGATCTTCTTTCCCTCGGGAACGCGGTTGTTTCATGACACCACCAGCGCGATCCCTGAAGCCGGGGCCCACCGGCTGGTGGACCACGTGGGCCGGTACCGGCGGCTTGTCACCGACCTCGAGGTCTCTGTCACCCCGGACGGAAAGCTCCGCGGAGTTTCGAAAAACAGCCGGCTGTTCCTGGGACCACTTCGGATCCCCCTGCCCAGCGCGTTGGATGCCCGCGCGTATGCCGAACAGTGGTGGGACGCCGAAGAGGGCAAACACCGCATCCAAGTGAAGGTGATCCAACCCCAGGTAGGCCTCGTCCTGGTTTACGCCGGCCGGTTCGACTACCGGCTGGTTCCCTATTTGCCCGGCAGCGCCGCCGGACAGTCGCTGCCCCGGTACGCTGAACCGGATCGCTGGGAACAGCGCATCTGAGCGAATCTGATCCCGTGCCCGGTGACAACCTGGCCGCGGACCAGTCGGTCCAGCCCAAACCGTGGGCCGGTTGTTCCCGTCCTAGCCGTGGGCCAGTTGGTCCAGTCCGTCGGCAACGTGTGTCAGTTTGGTGAGGACCGCCTGCGCTTCGGCAGGTTTAAGGTGCGCCAGGCCCGTGGCGGGCGTGACGCGCAGCCCGGACAATCCGGCGGCCGGGAGACCCAGCTGATGCCAAGGCCGCCAAATGCTGTCCACCACTTCGGCCGTCCTCGGCAGCGGCTTCTCCGTGCCAAGAGCCCCGGCCCACAGGCGTTTCCCGGCTTCGACGGCAACGGCCAGCTGTTCCCATTGGCGTGTGGTCAAAGCCTTGAGCGGCACGGCGATCCCGTCAGCCCCGGCAGTGATGATCCGTTCAAACGGCGCTTCGATCTCCGGCACCGAAATGACGGTCTCTACTGCCCCGGCTGCCTTGATCGCCTCGATGACCAGCCGCCATGCAGCGGTGACTTCTTCGCCGTCAATGGACCTGAGGGTTCGGTACCCGCTGGCGGTGGGAATGGTCCCGCCCATGACGGCTGCGATGTCCGGCTCATCCAGTTGGACCACGATTTCTGCGCCAGGAACGGCCGCACGAATACGTCCAAGGTGATCGGCCACCCCTGCTGCGAGCGACTCCGCGATATCCCTCCGCGCACCGAAATCCAACAGGGCCCGCTCGCCATTGTGGAGGTAAAGTCCGGCTGCCAGGCTCAGCGGCCCCACGAACTGGATCTTGATTGCGGACGCAGGATTCTCTTCGGCCCCTGCCACGTCGGCCAGCACATTGACGTCGGAGGCCAGCGCCGACCACGCCCGCTGGAGGTCCTTTCCCGGGCGGTCCACCAGCCGCCAGCCGTGTGGCTGGATGTCGATCGCGAGCTCAACCAGCAAGCTCCCCGTCCGGCCGATAGGGTCCGAGCCGACGCCCCGGTCCGGCAATTCGGGGAGGAACGGCACGTGCGGGTCCCCGAGTTCTCCGCGGATGGTGCGGAGCGCTTCAGCGGGGTCGTTCGCCGGCCACGGTCCCAGTGCGGTTGCGCTGGTCCGGTGTTGCTGTACTTCTGCCACGCCTAGACCTGCTGGTTGGTGGTCTGGTGGTTCTCGGCGATGGCCTCGTGATGCCTGATGACCTCGCTGATGATGAAGTTGAGGAACTTCTCGGCGAACGCCGGATCGAGGTGCGCGTCCTCGGCCAAGCGCCGCAAGCGGGCGATCTGGGCGGCTTCCCGTCCCGGATCACCCGCCGGCAGCTTATGCGTGGCTTTGAGGATGCCTACCTTCTGGGTGGCCTTGAACCGCTCGGCGAGCAGGAACACGAGCGTGGCATCGATGTTGTCGATGCTGGAGCGGATGGACAACAGTTCGTCCATGATGGCCCGGTCCACGTGTCCGGACAGGGAACTCGCTGCCGGGTCGAAGGATTCGGAGTCATCAGGAAGGACATTGTTCTGCTCGGTCATGCCTCCCAGTCTAGGGTGTGGCACTTGGCCCCGCGTTGTTGTTACCCCGGGGTCGCTCCGCCCAGCAGCGCGCGGTGGGCCTCCCGCCGTCGGGCCTGTTCCTCCGGGTCCGGCACCGGCAGCGAGGCGATCAGCCGCTTGGTGTAGTCGTGCTGCGGCGAGCCCATGACATGGTTGCCAATCCCCTGTTCAACCAGCTTGCCTTTGTAAAGCACCCCCACCCAATGCGACAACATATCCACCACTGCCAGGTCGTGGCTGATGAACAGCGCCGCGAACCCATACTCCTCCTGGATGTCCTTGAAGAGATCCAGCACTTTCGCCTGGACCGAGACGTCCAAGGCTGAGGTAGGTTCGTCGGCAATGAGCAGGCGCGGATTCAGCGCGAGGGACCGGGCCAGGGAGGCACGCTGCCGCTGGCCGCCGGACAACTCGTGCGGGTACCGCTGCGCGTACGACGCCGGCAACTGGACTGATTCGAGCAACTCGCCTACCCGCCTGCGCGCCTCGGCAGCGCTTGGCTTGGTATGGATCATCAGTGGTTCCGCGACGCATTCCCCAATGGTCAAGTGGGGGTTGAACGAGGCTGCGGGGTCCTGGAAGACGAAGCCGATGTCCTTCCTGAGGGGGCGGAAAGTGCGCTCCTTGAAGTCGAGCATCTCATAGCCGAGAACCTTCAGGCTGCCCCCGGTTACCCTGGTCAGGCCCGCAATGGCCCGCCCGATGGTGGATTTGCCTGACCCCGACTCGCCGACCAAGCCAAAGACTTCGTTTTCGGACACCGTGAAGCTGACGTCATCGACGGCCTTGAAGCCGTGCTTGCCAAACCGTCCGGGATACTCGATCACCAGGTTCTTCGCCTCAACCAGGACCTTGCCGTCCTGGTGCAAGCGTCCCCGGGCTCCCTCGGATGCTGAGTTCCGCCCGAGGTGGGGTACGGCGGCCAGGAGCTTCCGGGTGTACTCCTCTTTCGGTTCCGCGAACAGCATCTTGGAAGGCGCCTCCTCCACCACATCCCCTTGGTACATCACCACCACACGGTCGGCGAGATCGGCCACCACTCCCATGTTGTGGGTGATGAGGACGATCGAGGTGCCGTAGTTGTCCCGCAGATCGCGCAGGAGCTGCAGGATTTCGGCTTGGACGGTCACGTCCAACGCGGTGGTCGGCTCATCCGCCACGATCAGCCCGGGGTTCAACGCCAGGGCAGCTGCGATGACCACACGCTGCTTCTGGCCGCCCGAAAACTGATGCGGGTAGTAGTCAACCCTCGTCTCCGGGTCGGGGATTCCGACTTTCCGCAGCGCCTCCGTGGCACGCGCCTTTGCTTCCTTGGCGGAAACCCGGTGCCCGTCAGTACTGTGGGCCCGGATGCCCTCGGCAATCTGCCACCCCACCGTAAAGACCGGATTCAGTGCCGTGGAAGGCTCCTGGAAGACCATGGCAACGTCGCGTCCGCGGATACGGCGCAGGGCTGATGTGCCGAGGCTGATCACGTTGTTGCCTTTGATGAGGACAGCGCCGGAACTGATGGCTGTTTCGGGAAGCAACCCAAGAATGGTCTTGGCCGTGACGGTCTTGCCCGATCCTGACTCGCCCACAATGGCAAGTACTTCGCCGGCTCTCACGTCCAGGCTCACATCTTTGACCGCCCGGACGTCGCCGCCGTCCGTAGCAAAGGTGACCTGCAGTTTCTCAATGGACAGGACCGGTTCCCTTTGCGGGGCGTGGTCCTGGACTTCTCCGAGGTTGATGCTCATGGCGTTGGTCCTTCCGCCGGTGCGGTCCCGGTTGTGCCGGACTGTGCACCGTTGGGGTTGGTGGCGCCGGCCCGTTTGCGGCTCCGGATCCGGGGGTCGTTGAGGTCATTGATGCTTTCGCCCACCAGGGTCAGTCCAAGCACTGTCAGGACGATGGCCAGACCTGGGAAGACACCCGTCCACCAGATGCCGGAGGAGGTGTCCGCCAAGGCCTTGTTGAGGTCGAAGCCCCATTCAGCAGCCGAAGTGGGTTCGATGCCAAAGCCCAGGAAGCCAAGGCCGGCCAGGGTAAGAATCGCCTCCGAGGCATTGAGGGTGAACATGAGCGGCAGCGTCCGGGTGGCGTTCTTGAAGATGTGGCGGCTGATGATCCGCAGGCTGGAGGCCCCCAGCACCTTGGCCGACTCCACGAACGGCTCGGCTTTCAGGCGAATGGTTTCGGCCCGGATCACCCGGAAGTACTGCGGTACGAACACCACCGTGATGGCGAAAGCGCAGGAGAATATGCCGCCCCAGAAGCTGGACTGGCCACGGCTGATCACAATGGAGACCACAATGGCCAGCAAGAGCGTGGGGAAAGCGTAGATGGCGTCAGCCACCACCACCAGGATCCTGTCCAGCCAGCCTCCGAAGTAGCCGCTCAGCAGTCCAAGGGCCACCCCAAGGAACAGAGACATCGCTACGGAGACCACGATCACGGTGACAGCGGTCTGCGATCCCCACACCACTCGTGAAAGGACGTCATAACCTCCCACGGTGGTGCCCCAAAGGTGCTTGGCACTCGGTGCCTGCTGGGTGGGGAACGAACCGGAATCATCACTGAGTTGCGAATAGCCATAGGGGGCCAGCAAGGGGGCAAAGATGCTGGTCAGGACAAAGAGGCCGCTCAGGATGACACCGGCAATCAGCATCCCCCGTTGGAGGCCGACGCTCTTACGCAGGTGGGATACCACGGGCAGCCGCATCAGGAGCGGTTGCTTGGGCGCAGTAAGTTCAGGAGTACTCAAGGTCAGTACCTCACTCGCGGGTCGATGAGGGCCGCAATAATGTCGACAATGAAGTTGGTGACGGCAACGATCACGGCCAAGAGCACCACGATGCCCTGGACGGCTACGAAGTCGCGGGCGTTCAGGTACTGCACCAGCTGGTACCCGAGGCCCTTCCACTCGAAGGTGGTTTCGGTGAGGATGGCGCCGCCGAGCATAAGCGCGATCTGCAGGCCCATGACCGTGATGATGGGGATCAACGCGGGCTTGTAGGCGTGCTTGGTGACCAGTCGGTACTCGCTGACACCCCGTGAACGACCGGCTTCGACGTAGTCCTTACCCAGCGTTCCGATCACGTTCGTCCGCACCAGGCGGAGGAACACACCGGCGGTCAACAAACCCAAGGCGATGGCCGGGAGTACGGCGTGGGAAACGATGTCGCCCAGTGCCGTGAAGTTTCCGCTCCTGATCGCATCAAGCCAATAGATGCCCGATGGCGCTGCAAGGTTGCTCATGGCCAACTCGGTCCGGGTGGAGGCCCTGCCCGCCACCGGGAACCAGCCGAGCCATACCGAAAACGTCAGTTTGAGGAGAAGGCCCGAGAAGAAGACGGGTGTGGCGTAGCAGAGGATCGCGAAGAGCCGCAGGACCGCGTCCGAAGCCTTGTCCCGATGCTGGGCCGCGATGAGTCCGAACGGAATGCCGACAGCGAGGGCCACGACCAGGGCGTTGATGCTCAATTCCAAGGTGGCCGCGCCGAAGGTGAAAAGTACCTCGACCACGGGACGGCGATCGGTAATGGTAGTGCCGAAGTTTCCGGTGATCAGCTGGCCAAGATACTCGAAGTATTGGACCAATACCGGCCTGTCGTAGCCGGCCTCATGGATACGCTGTGCGAGGACGTCCGGTGGGAGCCGCCCGCCTTGGGCAGCGGTGATGGGGTCGCCGATGACCCGCATGAGGAAGAAGACCAGGGTCACCAGGATGAAGACCGTGGGGATGATCAGGAAGAACCTGACCACGATGTATCTGCCAAGTCCTCCCCCGGACCTGGATTTGCTTTTGGGTGTGACGACGCCGGGTTCGGCGTCAGGCACGTCAACGAGTGTTGTCATTTGCTACCTGCGATTCCTGCTTTGGTTCAGCGGAGTTTGGCTGGAGCGCCTGCCGGGCTTCGAGGAGAAGGTGGCTCAGCAAAGGGGGCGGGACACCGGATAAGTGTCCCGCCCCCTTCCCAGCGCAGAGGCGTGGTTACTTGGACACGGTTCCGAGGCGGAACTTGAAGGAAGCGTCCAACGTCTTGTCGACGCCGTTGACGCCGCTTCCGGCGATGGCCACCTGGGCGCCCTGAAGCAGTGGCAGCGTGGAAATATCCTTCGCCAAAGCGTTTTGGACCTCTTGGATGTCCTTCTCGCGCTTTGTCTTGTCGGCCTCCGTGAGCTGCTTGCTGATCAGTTCGTTCACAGTGGGGTTGTTGTAGTGGTTCTTGAGGAACCCGCCCTCGGGGAAGAACGGCGTCAGGTAGTTGTCAGCATCGCTGAAGTCGGGGAACCAGCCGAACTGGAACAGGGGGTACTCGTCGGCGCGGCTTGCCTTGCTGTACGTGACCCACTCGGTGGACTGCAGGTTGACGGTAAAGAGCCCGGACTTCTCGAGTTGTTCCTTGACCATCGCGTATTCGTCACCCGAGGATCCGCCGTAGTGGTCCGGGTTGTACTGCAGGTTGAGTGCCACCTTCTCGGTGATCCCGGCATCGGCAAGCACCTTCTTGGCCTTGTCGAGGCTGGGCTTGCCGTCCTCGCCGTAAGCATCCTTGAAGGACTGGTTTGCCCCGAGGAAGCCGTTGGGGACGTTCGAGTAGAGCGGGAGGTAGGTGCCCTTGTAGACTTGGTCGGCAATGGCCTCCCGGTCAACGAGGTGTGCGATTGCCTGGCGGACCGCCGTGGCCTTGGCGGGGTCGGCGTCGGCGGCTTTGGTGCCGAAAGGCATGGTGTCGAAGTTGAAGGTGATGTAGCGGATTTCGCCGCCCGGGCCGGTGACTACCTTGACCTTGGAGTCCTTCTTGAGGTCGTCGACGTCTGTGGCGCTCAGGCTCCGGAAGGCGACATCGATGTTGCCCTGCTGGATATCCAGCTTCAGGTTGGTGGGGCTGGCGTAGTACTTGATGGTCGCCTCGTCATTGGCCGGTTTCCCGAGGACTCCTTGGTAGTCCGGGAAAGCCTTGAAACTCACCAACTCGTTCTTCTTGTAGCTGTCAATCGTGTACTGCCCATGGAAAGCCTTGGCTTTGATGATGTCCTCATCAGGGAGCACAGCGTCTGCCGGGAAGACTTCGTCGTCCACAATCGGCGCGGCGGGGCTGCTCAGGATCTGCGCAAAGGTCTGGTCGTTGGCGAGCTTCAGTTTGAAGACCACGGTGTTCGCATCGGGGGCCGTGACGCTCTCGATGTTGGTCAGCAAGGATGACGGACCCGCGGGATCGGCAATCGCCACCTGCCGGTCGAAGGAGAACTTGACGTCCTTCGAGTCGAGGGTGTGCCCGTTGGCCCATTTCAGGTTGGGCTTGAGCTTGACGGTGTACTCGGTGGGCGCCGTAAAGGATGAGGACTCCGCCAGGTCCGGCTCGGGCTCCGCCCCGCCGGGTTTGGAGTTGAGCAGGAACGAATAGATCTGGTTCATCACCATGAATGAACCGTTGTCGTAGGAGCCTGCGGGATCCAAGGAGGTGACTTTGTCCGTAGTGCCATAAGCGATGGGTCCGGCTGCCGCCGGCGCGGAAGAAGATCCTCCGCCCGAGGGCCCTGTGCATGCAGTGAGTGCGAGCGCGGAAACGCCCGCGAGCGCGATAACGCCATGCAGGGCCTTCTTGTTCATTGCCATCTGTGAACCTTCTGTTCGATGGATTGGGCGCCCCATCAAGGGATGAATGTGACGGAGCGCACTCTTGATTCCACGATTCAATCAGACTTCCCACCCGAAAAAGCGGCAATTTTGTGATTCGAGATACAAAATTTACCTGCGAGTAGCTCAGGTGGAAGGGCGGGGACCATTGCCTGGCTCCCGCCCCGGGAATATCTTTGGCCCATGAGCAAGGCAGCCCTCTGCGTAGGCATCAACCAGTTCAAATTCCTGCCCCAATCAAGCTGGCTCCAAGGCTGCGTCAACGACGCCGAGGATCTGTCCGGCCTTTTGGGCTCCGCGTACGGTTTTCCCCCGAAGGAAGTCGTGGTCCTCCGGGATGCGAAAGCCACCAAGAAGAATGTCATGGCCGAACTCTCGCAACTGGTCGACAAGGCTGTGGACGGGACCGCAGACCACATCGTCTTGACGTTCTCCAGCCATGGAACCCAGATACCCGACACCAGCGGCGACGAGCCCGACCGCCTTGATGAGGCCTTCGCCTGCTACGACATCAACAATGCCGGCGATGCCTGGGATCCTGACACAGTGATCTCCGACGATGAACTGTCGGCAATTTTTGAACGCCTGCCCGATGGGGTCCTCATGGACGTCATCCTTGATACCTGTCACAGCGGAACCGGGCTTAAGTCCCTGGACCTGCTGCCCGGCAGGCGCCCGCGCTTCCTGCCGGCACCCACGCCCAAGGCCGTCATCGCCTCGGAAAACAGCGACGTCCGGACGCTCAGGGACATGGTCAAGGCGGCCAAGCACTCAAAACCCGTGCTGATGGCAGCTTGCAGGTCCGACCAAACAGCCGCCGATGCCTACTTCGACGGCCGGTATAACGGTGCCTTCACCTACCATCTGGCAAGGTCGCTCCAGAGTGACGGCTCGCTGGGACGTGCAGACCTCCTCAAACTCGTCAGCAAAGCGCTGAAAGCGGGGGGCTTTGACCAGGTGGCGCAACTGGAAGGCACGACGGCGGCCCGCAAGGCAGCGTGGGGAAGCTGACGTTGGGGCAGGCCGCAGGAGGGCAGACATCGGTTCACGAAGGTCCGTCCAGCGCTTGTATTCCCGGTGACGCCTACTCTCCGGTGGAGTGGAACTTGGCCTTGACTCCGGAGGAAGCGGCTTCCTCGATGTCGTGTTCCTCGTCCGAGCCGAACAGCAGCCCCTGCCGTTCCCTGTCCATGACGGGCTTCAGGGCCGCATAGACGAGGCGCCCGCCGGCGTCGAACCTCAGCAGCCCTCCCCCGCGGATGTCCACATACTCCCTGCGCGTTTTGAGGCCAAGCCGGACGAATGCTTCGCGCCTGCTCATCCGCACAGTCTGGATGAACGAGGCGCCGATTTCGGAAACAATGAACCCGTCCGGAGAGACCCTTTCCGATGTCCGGACACGGGTGGAACTCAATGGAGTACGGCGCTCCAAGCGGGCCGCGTCCAGGAGCCTCGGATTTTCCCAGACGAAACGCTGCACTTCCTGGGGGTCGGAGCCCAGCGCGGAAAGCCTGACGGGATAACGGAGCCCCTGGTAATTCTCCACGCCGCTGATGTTGTTCAATGACACCCGCCGGATGCCGATGGCTGAAAACTCGGCCTGCAGCGCTTCGCGGTAGCCATGCGGGTCCTCAGGCACCATGTCCAGGTCCGCCGCGATGATCCCGCGCAGGAGGTCACGCCACCCGACGTCAACGGGAGGCATATAGGACAGCCCCCTGATCACCATCCGCAAGACCCTCGTGGCGACAATCGAACCGGACTCCGCTTTTTGGTGCAGGCTCTGCGCTTCCCCGAAACGGTTGTTTCGCTCGGACCACAATTTCTGCACGGCACGGAGCACGGCCCCCACTACGACAGCTCCCCTCGCGTGGGGCTCCGGGAACTGCTGCCAGTTCTCCGGAATTGCGCCGACAAACGGCTCCCGCAACGGCCCGCGCGCGAACAGGTCACGGGCAAAGTCGAACAGCGAGCGCAGCAATAAGCCATCATCCACCGCCTGGCCCGCTTCGAAGCCTCCGGCAGCTGCCTCCAGCTGGCGGTACACGATGTCCCTGGAAGAGAAAACGGACAATATTGCCACCAGGTCGGCCAAGGCCTCGTGCATGGCCAGCTGCTCCAACGTAGCCAGTTGATCCGCCCAGGCCGGCCTGAACCCGTCGAGGATCGCGTGGGTCACCTCGTGGGCCACGATGTCCCGGTAGAGGGCCGTGGGCACCTTGTAACCCATACGGTCAACGGAACCGAAGCGGATGGTGTTGCTCCCGCGCTCGTAGCCGGTGTCTGTTGCCGTGACCAGGTCCCGGGCCTTGAGGATCAGCCTGCCCTCCGGGTTCCACGGCATGCGGCGGCCCAAGGTGGTCTCGAAAATATCCAGGGTGTGCATGGCCACCCCGTAAACGTGCTGGGCCAGGAAGCGGGTGTCATCCAGGAGTTCGCGAAGGTCCGACGGCGGAGGCTGGGACAACAGCTGCCATGGATCGCCTTTGCTGGTCAGGGTCACCGGGGAAACGGTCGTGCCCCGCCATTTACGGATGTGGACGGCGTAGCGATTGCCTGTCGGACCGCGGCGAAGACGTTCTACGGGTATCCGGACCTGGGCGGTCAGCGGCGGCGATCCCGCTGCGCCTATGGGCCCTTCCGCGAGGACGGTCACTGAGACCGTCTGCCCCGCCTTGATGTCACCAGGGCTCTTCTTCGGAAATGCCACTGCCATCGCCGTCCCCATTGCGGACCCCACCGCAGCGGATACGCTGCTGAGGCAAGTATGGGCGTCCGCCCGCCTGTCAGGCAACCAGCTAGAGGGCGGCCCTCTGCAGTGAGCGGGCGGCGTCGATGGTTGCCTGTCCGAGAACGCGGCTGCCCTGGTACAGGACCACCGTCTGCCCGGGCGCGACTCCGCGCAAGGAATCGGTCAAGGTGACCACAAGTTCAGTCCGTTCAACACCGGCATCGTCCTGAACCGACTCGACCCGGGCCGTTGCCGAAACCGGATCACCGTGGGCCCTGACCTGGGCGTGGCACGGGAACTGCTCGCCTGTCGCGACCTCCGCGATCGGCAGGCCTGCCCACGACACCTTGATCCCCCGGATCTCATCGATGGCCAGCAACGCCTCCGGGCCAACCACAACCTTATTTTCCTTGGGGCGGATTTCAAGGACGAACCGCGGCTTGCCGTCGGCGGCCGGGGTACCCAGCTTCAAACCACGGCGCTGCCCCACTGTGAAGGCGTTGGCCCCCGGGTGCTCGCCGACCTTCTTGCCGGTTTCATCAACGATGTCTCCGGTGGTCATCTCGATTTTTTCGGCAAGCCAGCCCCGGGTGTCGCCGTCGGAGATGAAGCAGATGTCGTGGCTGTCCGGCTTGTTGGCCACGGAAAGGCCGCGCCGTTCCGCTTCGGCCCGCACCTCGGCCTTGGAGGGGGTGTCAGCCAGGGGGAACATGGAATGCTTCAACTGCTCATGGGTGAGGACGCCCAGGACGTAGCTCTGGTCCTTTGCCCAGTCCGCGGCACGATGCAACTCCCGGTTGCCGTCCGCGTCCTCAATGACCTTGGCATAATGGCCGGTGCACACGGCGTCAAAGCCCAGGGCGATGGCCTTCTCAAGGAGCGCAGCGAACTTGATGCGTTCGTTGCAGCGCATGCAGGGGTTCGGCGTCCGACCTGCCGCATACTCGTCAATGAAGTCCTGGACGACGTCTTCCTTGAAGCGTTCCGAGAAGTCCCAGACGTAGTACGGGATCCCCAGGACATCGCAGGCGCGCCAGGCATCGCGGGAGTCCTCGATGGTGCAGCAGCCACGGCTTCCCGTCCGGAGGGTTCCAGGCATGCGCGACAACGCCAGATGGACTCCGACGACGTCATGCCCGGCCTCGACTGCCCGGGCGGCTGCTACAGCGGAATCAACTCCGCCGCTCATTGCTGCAAGTACTCGCATGCTGGCTTTCTGTGATGGGGATTGGTGGCACGGATCCGGCTCAGGTCAGTCGGCGCGCCCATCTATTCTAGCCGATTCCCTTGAGCGGACAGTTTTCCTTGACTGCCGCCCCCAACGCTTCTAAAGTCAAAGAGACCAGTTTTAGAATCGGAGTTGACATGGCAACTGAACGAATGGTCATAGCCGGCGGAGGCCTGGCTGGCGCTACCGCCGCCAAGACACTGCGCGCCGAGGGGTTCGAAGGACCCATAACCCTCCTTGCGGCCGAATCCCGGAACCCCTACCTCCGCCCGCCGCTCTCCAAAGAGTTCCTCCTGGGAAAGGCCGATGAGGAATCGGTGCCGGTCATGCCCTCGCAGTGGTACGTGGAAAACGATGTGGAGCTCCTCACGGGCACTTCCGCGACAGCCATTGACACCAGGGAGCACTCGGTCGCCTTGGACGACGGGAGCTTCCGGCAGTACGCCAAGTTGCTGCTGGCAACAGGGGCCCAACCCCGTCGCATCCCCCTTCCGGGCTCAGAGCTTGAGGGGGTCATGACGTTCCGGACCTTCGACGACAGCATCCGCTTGCGTTCGCTCCTGGAGCAAGGCGGACGGCGGGTGGTCATGATCGGTTCAGGATGGGTCGGCATGGAACTCGCGGCGGCGGCACGCAGCTACGGCAACGAGGTCACCCTGCTTGGCCTGGAGGATATCCCGCTGGGCACAGCCATCGGCCCCGAACTGGGCACCTACTTCCGGAGGCTGCACGAGGACAACGGAGTCAGATTCCATCTGCCGGCCAGTGCGGTTTCCATCGAAGGACGCGGCGGGCACGCCTCGTCCGTCACCACCACCACCGGGGCTGAGATTCCAGCGGACCTGGCGATCATCGCCGTCGGCATCGTTCCCGACACGGCACTGGCCGAAGCGGCAGGCCTTAAGGTGCGCAACGGCGTCGTAGTGGATGCCTCACTGCGGACCAGCGCACCGGACGTCCTCGCAGCCGGAGACGTAGCCAATGCGCTGCACCCCTTTACCGGCGAGCACCACCGGAGCGAGCACTGGGCCAATGCCCTCAACGGCGGAAAGGTGGCGGCCAAGTCCATGCTGGGCCAGGACGCCGTCCTCGACGCGGTCCCGTACTTCTATACGGACCAGTTCACCCTCAGCATGGAATACTCCGGTTTTCCGTCGCTCACTACCGGCATCGAGCCCGCCATCAGGGGCTCAATGGAGGACGGGAGCTTTACGGCATTCTGGATCCGGAACGCCCAGGACGGCACGGGTCAGGTGGTCGCAGGGATGAGCGTTAACCAGAGGCGGGTCCAGAAACCGATCAAGGCGTTGATTTCAGGGCGCGTCCCCGTGGACGTATCGCGACTCCTGGATCCGGCCAACCCCTTGGAGGAGTTTGCGGCTGCTGCATAGCAGGAGATCCCGCAACCCATCCGCAGACCGCCCAAGCTAGGCCCGGATACCGTTCCGGGCTTCGGTGGCGGCCGTCTGGATGCTCGATTCATGGCCGGCCATACCCGCCTGGCGTGCCCGCGCGTACGCATCCGGCAGTGCTTTCAATAGGGCTTCCACGTCAGCGTCTGTGGACGAATGGCCCAGAGTGAACCGCTGCGCGCCCCGGGCGGTGTCTTCGTCCATGCCCATGGCGAGCAGGACATGGGAGGGCCGGGGAACTCCCGCGGTGCAGGCAGAACCGGTGGAGGACTCGACTCCGGCCAGGTCAAGCAGGAACAGCAACGAATCACCTTCGCAGCCGGGGAACGTGAAGTGGGCATTGCCGGGCAAGCGACCTTGAGCCGGAGCGCCGCGCAGCACTGCCTCAGGAATTGCCTTCTGCACGCCGGCAATGAGGCGGTCACGCAACGAGCTGAGCCGCCCGGCTTCGCCGTCCAGATTGGCGACGGCGGCCTCAGCGGCAGCAGCGAAGGCCGCGATGGCCGGGGTGTCCAGCGTCCCGGAGCGCACGTCGCGCTCCTGGCCGCCGCCGTGCTGCACGGGCGTCAGGGAGACGGCCCGGCCCAGGAAAAGGGCGCCCACACCTACGGGTCCGCCGATCTTGTGGCCGGAGACCGACATGGCGGCCAGGCCGGAGGAGCGAAAGTCCAAAGGCACGGCGCCGAACGCCTGGACGGCATCCGAATGAACCGGAATTCCGTGGCGGGCCGCGAGCCGGACGACGTCCGGGATGGGCTGGATGGACCCTACCTCGTTGTTGGCCCACATGACGGTCATCAAGGCCACAGAGCCGGGATCACGCTCAATTTCGCTCTCAACGGCGTCCAACCGGATCACGCCTTGAGCGTCAACCGGAAGCCAGGCAACCTCGGCACCTTCGTGCCGCTCGAGCCATTCCACCGCGTCCATGACGGCGTGATGCTCGACGGCGGAGCAGAGTATCCGTGTCCGCTTCGGGTCCGCGTCCCGCCGGGACCAATACAAGCCCTTGACGGCCAGGTTGTCGGCCTCCGTACCGCCGGAGGTGAAGATGACTTCTGAAGGATGCGCACCCGCGGCAGCGGCAAGCGTTTCACGGGCCTCTTCCACCGTCCGTCGCGCCCGGCGTCCCGCACTGTGCAGGGAGGAAGGATTTCCCGTCCGGGCAAGTTCGCGGGTCATGACGGCGAGCGCTTCGGCCGACATGCTGGTGGTGGCGGCGTGGTCAAGGTATACGGGCACCCTGCAATTCTATCGAGCTGCGGTGATGCGGGCGCAGCAGTGGCCGGGCCCCGGATCGGGCACCACGGAGTCAGCCGGCAGCCCGGACGACTCCGCCGCCCCTTTGAGCAACGCTCCGTTCATGGCACACACCACGTCCGCATGGTCGCGGGACAGCCGATGAAAGGGACAATTGAGCAGCCTGTATCCACCGCTGCCGTCCTCCACGGGTTCGTACCCAAGATCGGCCAGGACGGCTGAAAATTCTCCGGGCCGTCCGGATTCGCGTCCCTTGCCGTGGGCAGCCGCCTCAAGAGCCTCCGCAACGGACCCGCCGTTGCCAAGAGATGTGGAGATGGCACGCGCCATGACGTCGCCGGCAAGGTCATAGTGCCGGTCCGGAACCGAAGCGCCCACTTCATCCACGGACGTCCGGTAGAACTTCGAAGGCCGCCCGGAACCCGGACCGCTTTTGGCCGAGGTTTTCCGGAACTCAACCTGCAGCACTCCGTCACGGACCAATCGATCCAGGTGGAAGGACGCGGTACTGCGCGGAATACCCAGTGCTTCTGCCGCCTGGTCCCGCCCCACTGCATCGGCCGCGTCGCCGACGTACCTGAAGAGGGCACGGCGGTTCGCGTCGTCCATGGACGCCAGCGCCGCAATCCTGGCCAGCCACGGGGCCTTCTGCTTGCTCATGGTTCAAGGCTATCTCTAAAAACAACATTCGTTGATTAATCATCCCGGCGATTCTAAAATCAAGATACCTATTTATAGAAGGGAGCATCGCCATGGAACCTTCAACTGCACACGCCGTCTCCACCACCACGGTGTTGAAGGACCGCACATCCCGTCAGGCGTTCGTCCTGCTGCGCACCATCTTTACGGTGGCGCCCATCCTGTTCGGCGTGGACAAGTTCACCAACCTGCTCACGGACTGGACCGCTTATCTGGCGCCCGCGGCGACCACCGTCATCCCGGTTCCGGCCCAGACCTTCATGTATGGCGTGGGCATCATCGAGGTCATTGCCGGCATCATTGTCGCCCTGCGGCCACGGATCGGTTCGGTCATTGTGGCCTTGTGGCTTCTGGGGATCATCGTCAACCTGCTGGTGTTGGGCAGCTTCTTCGACGTCGCCCTGCGGGACTTCGGCCTCCTGGTTGGCGCCCTGGCCTTGAACCGGCTTGCTTCAAGGCACGGGAAGTAGGCCGGCAGCTGCTCAGGCGGGTGGTACCAGTACCACGCCGGTTTCGACGTCGGCCCTCGCCTTGGCCAGGGCGGCGTCATCGGGGCACGTGATGGACACGTAAACGGACGCGGCCGGGCCGCTGAACAACCGACCCAAAACCACTGCGGAAGCAGCACCATTTGCCGCTGAGGATTCCAGCGCCAGCAGTTCCACTTTCCTCAGCGGCTTGTCCGTATCCTGCCCCCAACGAAGTGTCACAGGCGTCAGCCGGCCGGGGTCGATCGCGGGATTCATGTACTGGAACATGGCCTTTGTGGAGGCCTCGTCATTTCCGGCTTCGACAAGGGGCCCTTGATTGATCGAGACGCGGGTGACCGCCACGCAACCATCGGACTTCTTATATTCGTCCTCGCCCTGCTTGGCTGCATGGACCAATGACCACCCCGGGACTTCCTGCAACTTGGACTCCATGGTCACCGGATCCCCCGGTACCAGGCTGGCCCCGGCGCTCAACGGCAGATCCTTCGCCGCGACAGCAGCTGCATCGTGGCCGGGCGTAATAGTCGGTGTCGATAACGTGGATTCCACCGGCGACGGCTTCGGAGCGGCCGGGTCAGGCACGTTGACGCTACAGGCGCCGAGGACTGCGGCTGATGCCACGGCACCCAAGCCAAGCAGCCGTCGTCGAACATTGCGTACCACTGTTGCTCCTCACTCGCCGTCCTGCCCGACTGAGTCTAGCCGCCCGGCCGGGAACCGGAGCCACCACTGCGAACGTTCAACTGTTGGCTGGATAAACTGGCCGGAACCGCGCCCCTCCCCTGTGGATGCAAAGAGGGACGCACCAGACTAGAGAAGGGCCCGTGCTTGGCCGACGGCAACAGTTCGCATTACCAGGTCCTTCGCGTGTCCGTCACCGCGACGGACAAGGAGATCAAACAGGCCTACCGCAAGGCCGCCAGGAAGGCACACCCGGACCATGGCGGAGACGCTGAGATCTTCCGCCGGGTTACCTTGGCCTACGAAACCCTGATCGACCCGCGCCGCCGGGCGGAGTACGACCGCAGGTACGCCGCCAATACCCCGGCCCCGGGCCGCTCCGGAGCAGCAGCTTACGAGGGACCTGCCAGCGGGTCCACCACTTCCGCAGGAGTCAGGCGCCCGCAGTCCCCCCGCAACACCGCCGGGGACGCCCCGGTGTACGTTCCCGCGTTCGATGACCCCAACGAAGTTCCCCTCATTTCCCGGGCAGAGGCCGTGCAGCAAATGCATGGCATGCCCCGCAGGCGGGGCATCTTCGGGGCAGAAGCCCGTATCCAGCGGGAAACGCGGACAGTCCAGCTCATCAGCAAACAGGTCCTGTCAGCTATTCCTGCGGCCAGGCTCATCAACGGGCTGCGGTCCCCGTCGGACAACAACCACATTGACCACGCCGTGCTGTCCGGATACCGGCTCGCCCTGGTCGGCTCGATGCTGCTCCCCAAGGGTGCCTATGCCTGGGACGGCCAATCGTTACGCCACGGCGGCCGCTCCATCGCTCCCCCGCAACTGGCCCACATCGTCAGGCACATGCAGGACCTTTTTCCCGAGCTCAACGTCACCGGGTGGGTTGTCCTGCACAGCCCCGACGGCAATCTGCACGAGCCCGTGATCGACCACTACGGCAAATCCCGTTCCGGAGGTGGAGTGGAAATAGTCAACGGTGCAGGCCTGGCCCGGGGGCTCAAGCAGTTCCTCAGTTCCGGGCCCGCGCCGAACACCGTGGTTGTGCCGGTCCTGGCACGCTTGCTGCGGGGCATGCACTGACCTGCAGCCGCTCCAGGCATCGCTAGGATGGGACGGTGTTCCGCATCCTCTTCCACACTCCCGAAATTCCCGGCAATACCGGAAATGCCATCCGCCTTGCCGCCATCACCGGCGCTGAGCTCCACCTGGTTGAGCCGCTGGGCTTCGACTTCTCGGACGCAAAACTTCGCCGTGCCGGCCTCGATTACCATGACCTCGCCGTCGTGACCGTTCATCAGGACATTGACGCCGCTTGGGCGGCACTCCAGCCGCAACGCGTCTTCGCATTCACGTCCGACGGCGACACCACCTACACCGATATCGCCTACCAAGAGGGCGACGTACTGCTCTTCGGGCCCGAATCCGTCGGCTTGCCTGAGTGGTTGAAGCAGGACCCGCACGTCACCGCACGCGTCCGGCTGCCCATGCTTCCTTCCCTGCGCTCACTCAACCTGGCCAACGCAGCGTCCATCGCCGTGTTCGAGGCATGGCGCCAGAACGGCTTCGCCGGAGCCAAACTGTAGCCATCCGGACCGGCTGCGGCTCCGAATACCTGATGCGGGAAAGAGCCGCCGAAGGCCGGGAAGGAGACGCATGTGAGTACGCTGGAGAGGGGCATGCCGCCACGCAATGTTCCAGCGACAGTATCTGGGCCCGGTTGGCCTGCACGTCAGCCCCTGGACAACATATGCTGGACAGTGATGGACACCCCCAACAACCCCGCTCCCCCGGTTTTTGAAACCGCCCCGGCAACTGACGTGGGTTCGCAGCTGGCCGGTTTGCTTGAGTTGGTTGCCAACGGCGACCAGCAGGCCTTTGCGGATTTTTACCGGCTCACCTCCCGACGCGTTTACGGGATGGCCAAACGCGTCCTGATCGACCCGGACCTCAGCGAGGATGCCACCCAGGAAGTTTTCATGCAGGTGTGGCAGGGCGCTGCCAAGTTCGATTCCTCGGCGGGAAGCCCCATGGCCTGGCTGATGACCATCGCCCACCGCCGGGCCATTGACCGCGTTCGGGCGGTCCAGGCCGCCTCGGACCGCGAAGCCAGGTACGGTGCGGCAAGCCAGGATCCCGACCATGACGTCGTGGCCGAGGAAGTTGGAACCAACCTCGAAGCCGAAGCTGTGAGCCGCTGCCTGGGAACACTGACCGAAACCCAGCAGGAGTCTGTCCGGCTGGCCTATTACGGCGGCCTCACGTATCGGGAAGTCGCAGAAAAACTCGGCGCAGCCGTGCCGACCATCAAGTCCCGGATCCGGGACGGCCTCCTGCGCCTCAAGACGTGCTTGGGGGTGGGCTGACTTGAGCGAAAGCAGTGGAGGATTCATCCGCAAAATGTTCGCGAACGACATCGCAACCGACCTGGCCGAAGGCCGCGTCCTGGAGTTGGCAGAACTCTATGCCCTGGACGCCGTTACCGATTCCGAACGTGCCTTGATCGATGACTACATCAAGGACGCTCCCGAAGGACCTGAGTTCCTTGAGCGCGTCCGGCAGGCCCGGGAAACATTGGCCATCAGTTTTACCGCCGAAGAAGAGCCCCCGGCCCGCCTGTTCCACGACTTGATGGAGAAGATCGCCCACGAGCCCCGCGCCCAGGGAGTTGACGCCGAACAGGGGCCGGGCGCACCTGTGGTGGCTGACAAACCTGCAGCACCGGCCGCCGTCGCGGATCTTGACGGAGCACGGACCAAACGCGCCGAAAGGCGTCGCCTTGGCGGTGCCCGTGGCTGGTTGATCGGAGCTGCGGCCGCCGCCGTCATCGCCGTGGCCGGCGTCGGCATCGGCGGCTACATGGCAGGCCAGAACGATCCCGTCGCCCAGGTCCTCCAAGCCCAGGACGTGCGGAAGAAGACGGCCGACGTTCCCGGCGGCGGCACCGCCACGATCTCGGCGTCGTCGGCGAAGGACTCGTTCGTGGTCCTTATGGACGGCGTAGCCCCTGCCCCATCAGGCAAGGTGTATCAGCTGTGGACCCTCCCCAAGGACGGTTCGGCACCTGTCCCGCAAGGCACCATGGATGCCGAAACCCTCTCAAAGCCTGCTGTGGTGAAGGGACTGTCCGCGGCGTCTTCCGTGGCAATTACGGTGGAGCCCACCGGCGGATCGCAGGCCCCCACCAGCGACCCTGTCCTGGTGGTACCGCTCGGCTCCGCTTGATGGCAGGCACCCGCCCGGGTCAGCCCGCGCCGGCGCCAACCGGGTGGAGACCAAGGCGTTCGATGACCTCGTCCGCCTCTTCGGCGGGCGAGGCCGAAACACACAGCGAAACGTAGTTCTCGTCCTCGGTCGGTTCTTCGAGCGCTTCGAACTGCGACTCAAGGAGGGACGCCGGCATGAAGTGACCGTGCCGGGAAGCAAGCCGGTCCGAGATCCTGTCCTTGCTGCCTTGCAGGAAGACGAAGACCACGCCCTCGCCCCGGAGGACGTCCCGGTACTTCTTCTTCAGGGCGGAGCACGTAATGATGGCCGGAGTGCCTGCGGCAGTGTGCGCTTTGATCCAGTCCGCGATGGTGCCGAGCCACGGCCAGCGGTCCTCATCGGTGAGCGCCTGTCCCGCGTGCATCTTTGCCACATTTGCTTCCGGATGCAGGTCGTCGCCCTCGGCCAGGTCCCAGCCAAGCTTGCCTGCGAGTACGCCCGCTACCGTCGACTTGCCGGAACCGGAGACCCCCATGATCACCAGAACGGGCTGTTGTGCAGTCTTCGCCATCAAAGTCCGCCTTCCTCAAATAAATATGATTTAACCGAGGTCAAGCATATGGCAGGGGTTACATCAGGGCAATATCAGAACCCTGCTATGGTGCTGTTTCCGTTGACGGCCACCACGTGGAACGCCTCAGCACTCCGGCCTTCAGGGAAGCCCGCGCGTCCTCCGTTCGCGATCAGGTTGTTCCGCACCACGCGTTCCATGTGCGCCACGTCGGGATGCTGGCTCGCATGGATCCGGATGGCCGCCAGCTTCGAGTCCACGTGGTCCGTGACGTCAACAAAGTGGTTTTCCAGTGATCCGGGGCTGGAGATGAACCATAGCCAGGGCAGCTTGTAAGCCTGAAGGCCGGCCTCGGCGAGTTCCGGGTAGGCGAACGGGTTCTCTACTGCAGGATAGATTGCCCGTGTCACGGCCTCACCCGCTGCCAGATGGTCGGGGTGGCTTTTCTGGATCCGGTCCCAGTTCCGTTCAGGGTGCATCGTCAGGACAATCTGGGGACGGATCCGGCGGATCAGTTCCACCACCCGCTTGATGACCTCGTGTGTCGGCTCCAAGTACCCGTCGCGCTCATGCAGGTAGTGGATATCCTGCACTCCCACCAGGGAAGCCGCGTGCCGTTGTTCCTCGGCCCGGAGCTCAATGATGCGCTCACGGTCCACGGGATCAAACCCGCCGGCGTCACCGTCGGTCATGATGCAGTAACTTACCTGGACGCCCGCAGCGGTCCAGGCAGCAATGGTGCCGGCAGCACCGAAGTCGATGTCGTCCGGGTGGGCAGTAAAACAAAGCACCCGCTCAACGCGCTCCGTGGAGGCATTGAACGGGCTCTTCGATGACGAAACGTCAAAAGCCAAGGAACTAGCCCTTCCGCTTCTTGATCTCGGCTGTAGCCTGGGGCAGGACCTTGAAGAGGTCTCCAACGATCCCGAAGTCGGCGATCTCGAACACCGGAGATTCGGCATCCTTGTTGATGGCCACGATCACCTTGGAGGTCTGCATGCCGGCCTTCTGCTGGATCGCTCCGGAAATACCCGCAGAGATGTAGAGCTGTGGCGAGACGGTGACGCCGGTCTGGCCCACTTGGGCGTCGTGGCCGATCCAACCGGCATCCGTTGCGGCTCGTGAAGCGCCAACGGCAGCCCCCAGGACGTCCGCCAGTTCCTCCAGCGGTCCGAAGTCGCCATCAACACCGCGGCCACCTGCCACCACGATCCGGGCCTCGCTCAGGTCCGGACGGCCGGAGGCAGGCTTGGCCTCGCGGGATGAGATGCGCGCTGCCGCCGCGGTAGCGTCGGCCGGAACTTCCACCTTGGCAACCTCCGGCGTGGTAGCGGTATCTGCAGGCTGCGGTTCAATCAAGTTCGCCTTGACAGTCAGCACGGCAACTGGCGTCGTGGCCTTGGCGGAGGTGTTGTACGAGCCGGCGAGGACAGACTTATGGGCTGTCCCATCGGCTTCCACCCCAACAACATCCGTGATGACTCCGGCGCTGAGCTTGATGCCCAGCCGCCCGGCGATCTCCTTGCCCTCGGGCGAGTTTTCGAGGAGCACGCGGGTTGCTCCCGAGGCCGCCACAGCGGCGGCAAGGTAAGCGGCCTTGGGCCCCACAAGGTAATCGCCCAGATCGTTCGACGACGGCTGGTACACGGCAGTGACGCCATAGGCGCCCAGGGTCGCCGCGGCGTCGTCGTTCAGTTCACCGTTGACCGCCACGGCGGTCTCCCCCAGCTGGCGGGCGAGGGTCAGGAGTTCCAGGCTGCTCTTCTTGAGCGATGCTCCCGGGTTGTCAATGAAAACAAGTGCGTTTGCCATGTGTGCAGTCCTCTTAGAGCAGCTTCTGTGCGGCCAGGAAGTCGACCAGCTTGATGCCGGCGTCGCCTTCGTCATTGATGATGGTGCCTGCTGTCCGCGGCGGCCGGGCCTCTGCCGTTTCCACCACGGTCCAGGATCCGGCGAGACCCACCTGGGAGGCATCAACTCCAACGTCGGCCAGCGTCAGGGACGCGATCTTCTTCTTCTTGGCTGCCAGGATGCCCTTGAAGTTGGGGTACCGGGGCTCGTTGATCTGATCGGTGACAGAGACGAGCGCGGGCAGCTGCGCTTCCACTGTTTCCGAGTGCGTCCCCGCATCCCGGCGTGCCACGGCAGTGCGGCCGTTGACCTCCAATGTGGAGGCGAAGGTGAGCTGCGGGAGGCCGAGGCGCTCGGCCAGCTGCGCGGGAACCAAGGACGTCTCCCCGTCCGTGGAAGCCATGCCCGTCAGGACCAGGTCCACGGGACGTCCGTCGGAGGAGATGTGGCGGATGGCGGCGGCAAGGGCCAAGGACGTGGCAGCGGCGTCGGATCCTGCCAACGCGTCATCGCTCAGGTGCACTCCGGAGTAGGCACCGATCTGCAGCGACTTCTTGACCGAGTTCACGGCCCCGGAGGGACCCATGCTCAGTGCGATGACCTCGTTGCCGGCCTTGGCGCCGCCGCGTTCTTCAGCAAGTTGCAGCGCGGCCTCGAGGGCGTATTCATCCAGTTCGGACAAGATACTTTCGTCACGGTCCGTGGTGTTGCCCGGTCCTGTGATGTGCCGGTCGAACTGGGCGTCCGGGACGTGCTTGACCAGAACGACAATCTTCAATGTCTCTTCCACTGTCTTCGAAGCAGCCTTCCATGCTTGTGGACGGCCAACCGCAGTAAACGTGGCCGTGAAACGCCCAACGCGTGGGCTCCCCCTAGCTAAGCATATTGCCCGCAAAAAACCATTGCGGGGTTAACTCCTGTTTCAGGATCGGTCCTCGCCCGCGGCGGACGCCCGACGGCGGGAGGGCACCATGGGTTGGTTGCCAACCGCAGGTGCCTCCCGCCGTCGTACTTTACGTTGGGTCCAGCTTTACGTTGGGTCCGGCCTACTTGGCGGCGTCGAGCGTGACGTCGACTTCCTGTGACTGGCCGTTGCGTTCGATGGTGACCTTGACCTTGGCACCGGCAGGCTGTTCGCGGACGGCGGCAGTCAACTGGTTGGGGTCGCTGATGGCGTAGTCGCCGAACTTGGTGACGACGTCCCCTACCTTGATGCCGGCCTTGGCGGCCGCCGAGTCCGCTGTCACTGACGCGACTTCAGCGCCCACCGAGAAACCGGAATTGCCGCCCGTGGACGACTTTGACCTGACCGACACGCCAAACTGTCCGTGGCTGGCCTTCCCGTTGTCGATGATTTCCTGGGCAATCCGCTTCGCGTGGTTGATCGGCACACTGAACCCAACGCCGATGTTGCCGGTCGAAGAATCGGAATTGCCGCTGCCAGCCGAGGCGATGGCGACGTTGACGCCGATGATCTCGCCCTTGCTGTTGACCAAGGCGCCGCCGGAGTTGCCCGGATTGATGGCGGCGTCCGTCTGGATCACGTTGATGGCAATCGATCCCTCGTTCGCCGAGCGCTGGCTCTGGCCGCCGTTCGGCGGAGCGAACTGGAAGCCCTCGTCGTTGCCCTGGCTGTTGTCCGGCCCATCCTCGGGAACGGCTGACGAGGCAACGCTGATGGTCCGGTTGAGCGTTGAGACAATACCGTCGGTCACCGTGCCGGTGAGTCCAAGCGGCGAACCGATCGCGACGGCGGTGTCCCCCACGTTGATCTTGGAGGAATCACCCAGCGTGGCCGGCACCAGCCCGGAGGCGTCGGATACCTTGATGACCGCGAGATCGGACAGCGGGTCAGTGCCCACGATCGTGGCCTTCATGACCTTGCCGTCACTGGTACGGACTTCGATCGCGGCGTTGGACGTAGCGCCGTCCAGCGTCACCACGTGGGTGTTGGTCAGGATGTGGCCTTGGTCATCAATGATGATGCCTGAGCCCGTGCCACCTTCACTTCCGCTGGTGGCCTTGATGGTGACAACGCTGGGTGACGCCTTTGCGGCAGCAGCCGTAATGACGTTGACGTCGTCCTTGTTGTTCACGATCAGGGTGCTGGACTGGCCGCTGCTGGAGGACGCCGTGGCAGGCTCATCCATCAGCGCACTGGTACCAGCCACCACTCCGCCGCCCACGAGGCCCGCTGCCAGGATGCTGGCAACCAGTGTCCCGACGCCGAAGACCGGCTTGGCCTTCGTTTTCCCGGAGGGCTGCTGGCCGGGGGCGTGGTAAGTGCCTTGGCCCTGCCGTGCGTGGCTGCTGTTCGGGTCGTGGCCGCCGGTGGATTGTGCGCCGTAGAACGGGTGGCGCTGGGGGTACTCCGGCCGCTGCCCGGCAGCTGGGTAGCCTCCGCCGTACGGGGCCCGGTCCGGCTGCTGGTAGCCTCCGGGCTGCGCTTGGCCGTGTTGGGGTTGGCCGGGCTGTGACTGGCTTGTTTGGGGCTGGCTGTGCTGAGCCTGTCCGTATTGGGGTTGGGCGAACTGCGGGCCTACGGCGGGGCGGCCTCCCTCGGCGCCCGGCTGGAACGCCGGCAAGGGGGCAGTGGGCTGGGCAGGAGCTCCGTAGCCGGAGCCGGCTGCGGGTTGCTGCCGGGTGGGGTTGGCATCGGAAGTGCCCGTACCGTCCCGTGGCGCCGAAGGCTCGCGGTTCTCCGGTGCATTTCCCTGAGCTGGGTTCTCCGTCATGGGGGTGTCCTTTCGTTCTGACCTACCTCAACTATGGACCCGTTGACTGGAACAATTTCGGACGTTTGCTGGGAGCTTACTGAAAGGCCCCTTTCCTGCCCGGGAACACGCTGTCCCCACCGGCGCTGAAGGCTTCAACGCGCGGAACTTCGGGGTTTCTCCTGTATTTCGCTGGTGGCATATTCAGCCCTGTGGACGGGGTATGGGGTGCACCATAGAATCAAGAGGAATTGCCACAGCGACCTGCGGCTTTACACCATGCGTGGGGGCGCTGAGCATTCTGTGACGATTGGTTCGCCCTGTTCCAGTCGCAGACGTGCTGAAGGGTTGCACATGCGGTCAATAGTGAAACGTGTACTCGCCGTGATTGGCGTGGCTGGAGTGCTGGCCCTCCCGGCCGGCTCGGCCTGGGCTGCGGACCCGGTCACCATTCCATCCGGCACAAACATCGTCGATGACGCCAACGTCCTTGGCAGCCGGAAGGGCGAGGTCCAGGACGCCATTCAGAAGACGCTCAAGGACCACAAGTACAACCTCTACGTGGTGACGGTTAACTCCTTCGAGAACCCCTCCGATCCCAAGGCTTGGGGCGAGGCCGTGGCCGAGAAGAAGCAGATGGGCAAGGCGGACGTCATCCTGGCGATATCGACTGCCGGCCAGTACTACTTCGCCCCGAATTCCCAGAGCTCTATCTACTCCAAGCGCACCAACATCACACAGAATGCCATTGTCGCGAACCTTGCCGGCGGCAAGAAGGACTACGCCCAGGCAGCCATTGACACCGCAGCCGCCATTGGCGACGCCGCCGGCGGCGGAAGCGGCACCGTACCCAGTGGCAACAGCGGAGCCGGCGTCCTGGTGGGAGTCGGCGCTGTGGCCGTCGCCGGTGCTGGAACCTACCTGTTCCTGCGGAATCGGCGCAAGAAGGCCGGCCAGACTTCCGACGCCGGGTATGGTCCCCAGAGCGGGCAGCTGGACCCCTTGGCCGGCCTCAGCATTCCCGAGCTTCGCCAAAGGAGCGGATCGCTGCTGATCGAGGCGGATGACGCCATCAAGTCCAGCGAGCAGGAACTCGGTTTCGCGCAGGCACAGTACGGCGATGCAGCCATCGGCAACTTCACCAAGGCCTTGCAGGAAGCCAAGAACCACATGACGGAGTCGTTCAAGCTGCAGCAGCAGCTCGACGACCATATCCCCGACACCGAGGAACAGCAGCGGAGCTGGCTCGGCGAGATCATCCGTCGTTCCGAGGCCGCGCTGGCCTCCCTCCGTGACCAGAAAGCCGATTTCGATTCACTGCGCGAACTGGAGAAGAACGCTCCCCAGGCACTCGCGGCAGTAACGAACGGGGCACGGGAAGCGGACGCACGAATTGCCAGCGCCGAACAGTCTCTCGAGGCTCTTCGGACAAAGTACGCGGACTCCGCGTCGGCGCAGGTTTCCGACAACATCCTGCAGGCCAAGGAGCGGCTCGCGTTCGTCCAGAACGCGGCGGCAACAGCCCGGGAGAAACTCGCTTCCGGCGAAAACAGCCTTGCTGCTGTTGCGGTGCGCGCCGCCGAAGAGAGCCTTCATCAGACCAACGTGCTGATCGACGCGATCTCCAAGACCGCCGGCAGCCTGGACGAAGCCCGGAACTCGCTCGAAAGCGCCGTGGCCGAAACCAGCCAGGACCTGGCGCAGGCAAGGGCAATGATCCAGTCCGGACAGCACCCCGAGCTCGCCGGACCGGTAGCTGGCGTTGAAGCAGCCCTGGCGCAGGTCAAGAATGAAATCAGCAGCGGAAAGATCGATCCCATCGCAACCCTGACGCGGGTGGAAACGGCGCATCAGGCCCTGGACCAGGCCCTCTCCGGCATCCGGGACCAACAGGAACAGGCGCGCCGCGCACAGTCCTCGTTGCAGCAGACCATCATGGCTGCCCAAGCCCAGATCAGTGCAACCAGCGACTACATCACCGCACGCCGCGGTGGGGTTGGCACCGAGGCACGCACCCGGCTGGCAGAGGCCCAACGGAACCTGGATTACGCATTGTCCATCTCCCGCAATGATCCCGTCACTGCACTGACCTACGCACAGCAGGCACACTCGCTCGCGGCGCAGGCGGCACAGTTGGCACAGGCCGACGTCGACCACTTCGGCTACGCCGACCAGGGCTATGGCCGTGGCGGCATGTTCGGAGGCGGCGGAGGCGGCGGCGGACTTGGCGGCGCCATCCTGGGTGGCATCCTGATCAACTCCATCCTCAACGGCGGAGGCGGCGGATGGGGCGGTGGCCACAGCGACGGCGGCGGAGGAGGCTTCTTCGGTGGCGACTCCGGCGGCGGATGGGGCGGCGGAGGCGACTTCGGCGGTGGCGACTTTGGCGGAGGCGACTCCGGCAGCTTCTAGGCAACACAAACTGGTTCCCGCCACCACGAACCAGGTGGGCCCCTGGCCCCATTCACCTAAGCGGTACAACAACTGATCACTGATTTCAGTGGCTTCCACTGAGCAGGACGAAAGGCAACACCATGGTTAAGCAGTCCATTTTCGGTCGGATCGCACAGCTCGCGAAGGCAAACATCAACTCTTTGCTGGACCAGGCCGAGGATCCGCAGAAAATGCTGGACCAGATGGTCCGCGACTACACGAACAATATTGCCGAGGCCGAGTCCGCAGTGGCACAAACCATCGGCAATCTCCGGATGCTGCAGGCCGACTACAACGAGGACGTCAAGAACGCCCAGGACTGGGGCAACAAGGCGCTGGCTGCCTCCCGCAAGGCCGACGAATACCGCGCTTCCGGTGACACCGTGGATGCCGAGAAGTTTGACAACCTCGCCAAGGTTGCCATCCAGCGTCAGATGGCAGCCGAGTCCGAGGCCAAGGCAGCGGAGCCGAGCATCGCTTCGCAGACCGAAGTGGTGGACAAGCTCAAGAGCGGCCTTGACCAGATGAAGAACAAGCTGAACCAGCTCACCGCCAAGCGCAACGAGTTGGTAGCCCGCTCCAAAACCGCAGCTGCACAGTCCCAGGTCCACGACGCCCTCAAGAGCATCGACATCATGGACCCCACCAGCGAAGTGGGCCGTTTCGAAGAGAAGATCCGCCGCGAAGAGGCCAAGGTCCTCGGCCAGCAGGAACTGGCTGCCTCCAGCCTCGACGCACAGTTCAACCAGCTCGAAGATCTGGGCGAGCAGACGGAGATTGAAGCACGCCTGGCAGCCCTCAAGTCCGGTGGCAGCAAGCCTGCCATTGGAAGCGGCGCCCCCGCCTCCAGCGGTGTAACCATCGACGAAGCAGATTTCGACAAGCTCTGATCACTGCCTCGGGTCACTGATCACTGAGTCGAGTAACTGGCCGGTCCTCCAAGGGCCGGCCAGTTTTGCTTAACGCCGGGATGATTGGGCTCCCTACCCGCCGCGCCTGCTCAGGGAACCGGAAACGCTGCCGGGTCCGTCGTGGGCCGGGCCGGAGCCGCTTCGGTGGCCACCTCGGCCCGGATCTCAAAACCGTTGGGATGGAAGTACGTCACAGTGCACTCCAGGACTTCGTCATCGGCACCCAGGGTGGTCCTCTCAAGCCGCGGCACTACCGGGAACTCCCGCACATTCAGGGCGTCAGCAAGGTGCTCAGGCGGTGCGTGCATGGTCACGGTAATCTCGGCCCGTTGCAGGGGTTTCAAGGTCCTGTCCTGGATCACCTGGTAGATGGAGTTCCGTTCTGCGTCAGCAAGGCTGATGTGCCGGCCGATATGGGACGGGATGAAGATTTCCGCTATGGCGTAGGGCCATCCTCCGCTGGAGTAGGAACGGCGGATGACCAGGACAAGGTTGTCCGCGGAAACGAGCTTGGCAGGGACGGTGTTGTCTTTTTCCATCCACTTGTACTCGATCAACCCCTTGACCGTTTTCATCCCGGCAGCCGTGAAGGTCTCCATGAAGGGGGCCAGCCGGTTGAGCATGCGGGCAGGGCGCTGCGCCATGACGAATGTTCCCTTGCCTTGGCGGCGCACAAGGAGCCCCTTGGCTACGAGGGTTTCCATGGCCTTCCTGACGGTGGTGCGGCTGATTCCGTACTCTTCCATCAGCGACTCCTCCGTGGGAATCCTCGCACCCGGTTCCAGGCGGCTGACGTGGTCCGCCAGGACATCGGCCACCTGTTGGTACACGGCCACGGGACTGTTCCGCTGCAGGACCTGGCCCTCAAGCTTTTGTGTGAAGTCTTCTTCGACCATTGGCCCTTCCCGGCGATCGGCGTGCCCAGCTGTTCGGGAATCGATGCTAGCACCGCATCAGGACGGTGCTGGATACGCATAAACAAAAGATCCGGACCAGTGATTACTGATCCGGATCTTTTCTCCAGTTGCGGGGACAGGATTTGAACCTGTGACCTCTGGGTTATGAGCCCAGCGAGCTACCGAACTGCTCCACCCCGCGTCGCTCCAACAACATTACCGTCCGCGGACCGGCAGTCCAAATCCTGGAGCCGTGATGTGCGTCTCCCCTGACCGGGAGCCCAGCGCCGGCCTCCTGTAAAGGCTTCGGCACCGGCTTCCTTAAGAATCGGCACAGGCTTCCTTAAAAAGCGGTGCCCGCTCCTGGTGGGAGCGGGCACCGGCCTTGCTATAAGGACTAGCTACTTGGGGAGGGCGACGGCGTAGCGCTGGGCGTCGCCGCCGGTGCGGGAGTTGCTCCCAGCCTGGCCTCGGCGTCGAGTGCCTTCTTCAAGGCCTCCGACAACTTGGTCTGCTGGGTTCCGTAAGCGGCGAAGTCGCCCTTGGCGAGAGCGGCCTGGCCGTCCGTGATGGCCTTGTTGGCTTCATCCAGTGCCGCCTTGAGTTCGGCCTTGGCGTCCGCCGGAGCCTCAGGCGTGGTGGTACCCGGCGGAGTTGCAGGAGTCTGGCCATTGTTATCGGAGTCCCCGGCCTTCGCACCGGAATTGCCGCCGAACAATTGGTCCAGCGCCTCATCCAGCGTTGGCGCGAAGCCGATCTTGTCGCCGAAGGCCACCAGGACGCGCTGCAGCGTCGGGTACGACGTCTCACCCGTCGACTTCAGGTAGACCGGCTGCACATACAGCAGGCCACCGCCCACGGGGAGCGTCAGCAGGTTGCCGTTCAATACATCCGAGGCTCCTTGTCGCAGGAGGTTCAATGCCTGGGACACGGTGGGATCGGAGTTGAACTTGTTCTGCGCCTGGCCGGGGCCCGGCACCTGCGTGTCAGTGGGAAGTTGCAACAGCCTCAACTTGCCGTAGCTGTCCGCCTTCACACCCTTGACGTTGCCGGCGTCGGAATCAGCAGCCAGGAAGCCATACAGGATGTTCCTCGCATTTCCGTTGACGGTCTGCGGAATGAAGGACGAGGTGAGCTGGAACGCTGGCTTGTCCTGATCGGGCATTTGCAGCGACATGTAGAACGGCGGCTGCTTGACCGGCTCCGAGACCGTTGGATCGTTCGGAACGCTCCAGGCATCGTTGTTCTGGTAGAAGCTGTCAGCGTCGGTCACGTGGTAACGGCCCAGGAGTTCACGCTGGACCTTGAACAGGTCCTCCGGGTAGCGGACGTGGCTCATAAGGTCACCGGACATCTCCGTGTACGGCTTCAGCGTGGTCGGGAAGACCTTCTGCCATGCCTTCAGGAGCGGATCCTGTTCATCCCATGCGTAGAGAGTCACCGAGCCGTCGTAGGCATCAACAGTCGCCTTGACCGAGTTACGGATGTAGTTGACCGAGCTGTTTGGCAAGGCAACCGTTCGTCCGGCAGTCGTTTGGGAGTCGGCGGTGGCGTTCTGCAGCTGCTGCGGCTGGGAATACGGGAAGTACTGGCTCGTGGTGTAACCGTCCACGATCCACTTCACGCGACCATCCACCACAGCCGGGTAGGCATTGCCGTCCACCGTGAGGTAAGGCGCCAGCTTCTCTACACGTTCGCGCGGGTTGCGGTCGTACAGGATCTGGGATTTCTCGTTGACGCCGTCGGACAGAAGCAGGTCCGAGGACTGGAACTTGATGGAGTAGAGAATCCGGTTAAGCCAGTTGCCAACATTCGGTCCACCGTTTCCAGTGAAGGTGTACTGGGTTTCCCCGGTGCCTTCACGCCCGGCCGGCCGGTCCTGCTCACGGTGGGGTGAGCCCTCCGGAGCGCCCACAATGGAGTATTCAGGCGAATTCTCGCCGAAATAGATGCGCGGCTGGTAGGAAGTGTCGTTGCCGAGGACACCACTGGACGGGATACCGGACTGCAGGAACTCCGGCTTGCCGTCGACCGTGAACTTGTTGCCCTTGGCTGCTACTACGCCGTAACCGTGGGTGTAGACGATGTGCCGGTTCACCCAGGTTTGCTGGTTGGCGCTGAGACCATCGGGGTTGAGTTCGCGCACGGCAATCACCGTGTCCTGAACCTTTCCGTCCACCGTGTAACGGTCCACGTTCAACGTCTGCGGGAACTGGTAATACGGACGGTACTGTTCCAGCTGGGAGAACGCCGAGGACACAAGGTTGGGGTCCAGGAGGCGGATGTTCGCGGCCGTTTGGGCGTCCTTGGCAAGCGCACCGCTCTGCGCCGTCGTCGTGGCATTGTAGGCCGATACCTCGATCTTGTCCAGACCGTAGGCGGAACGGGTCATATTGATATTGCGGGAAATGAATTCCCGTTCCAGCGTGTTCTCCGACGGGCGTACCTGGAACTGCTGGATCACCCAAGGGTAGACGCCGCCGGCCAGGATCGCGGTGATGATCAGCATGGCGGTGCCGATGACCGGCAGGCGCCAACGGCCGATGACTGCGGCGACGATGAACAGGATAGCTACCAGGCCTGCCGCCACGGCCAGGATGGCCTTGGTTGGCACCACGGCGTTGACGTCCGTGTAGAGCGCACCGGCCCAACGGCCGGAGGCACTCTGAACCGTCGTGTAACGGTCCAGCCAGAAGTTGACACCAAGCAGCAGCAGGAACAGTGCGCCTGTGACGGCGATGTGGATCTGGGCTGCACGGCTGGTGAAGACCCCACGCTCCATGAGCCGGATGCTGCCGTAGAGGTAATGGGTCAGGATGCCGGCAATACCCGCAACTACGGCGATGCTGATCAGGAATCCCGTGACGAAACCAAGGAATGGCAATGACATCAGGTAGAAGCTGATGTCAAGGTTAAACAGGGGATCCGCCTGTCCGAAGGGTTCCTGGTTGAAGAACAGAAGAATCTTCTGCCACTGGCTGGCGGCAGCGCTGCCGGCGAAGAGCCCAAAAAGGATAGGCAGGCCGACCATGACCACCCGGCGCACAGGTTCCAGCTGCGCCTGGTAGCGGTTGAGGTTGTCGCGGGCTTCGGCGTCCGGGGCATACACCGGCCTGGACCGGTAGGCGATCCGGATTGCGAAGAAGACGGCGGCGAACATCATGGCAAAGCCGACGATGAACGTGATGATCCTGGCGAGGTTCTCGCGGATGTAGACCTCGAAGAAGCCCAACTGCTGATACCACAGGACATCTGTCCACACATTGGCGAAGAAAATGAACCCGACGACCGCCACGGCCACGACAATGAGCGTCGGGGTCAGGGCACCTCGTCTCAGCGGCGATCTTCCGGGTGGGCTGGAGCTGGCGGGACGGGACAAACTCTGTACCTCATTGGTCGTCAGTTAAAAGTCGGTATGCGGGTGTCGACGGCCGTCCCAGCTGGGTGCAGGTGAAGCCGTCATATATGCCACGAGTGGCGGCGGAGCTAAGTTCCACGGCCAGTCTAGTTGTTTGCGCAGGTGGGGAGGCCCGATGTGTCCTGGCCCGAGCCGAGCCGCTCCACGGCGGCCTTGGCATCCGCCAAGGTCTCCACCTTCACCACTTGAAGACCATCCGGGACGTTTCCCACGACGTCTGCACAGTTCGCTGCGGGGGCGAGGAACATCGTCGCTCCATGCTGCCTGGCCCCGATCATCTTCTGCGCTACTCCCCCGATGGGCCCCACAGCCCCGTCCGCAGTGATGGTGCCGGTTCCGGCCACATGCCGTCCGCCGGTGAGGTCACCGGGAGTAAGGGTGTCGACGATGCCCAGTGCGAACATCATGCCCGCGCTGGGGCCACCCACGTTGTCCAGGGAAATCTTCACGTCGAAAGGGAAGGTGAAATCGCTGGACAGCAAAATTCCCAGGACGTAACGGTCGTTGGCATTCTTGGTTGGCGTCACCGTGACCGACGTCGTGGATCCGTTCCTGTCTATCCCGACGACCACCGGTGCCCCGGCCCCGGCGGAGAGTTCGGCCTGGACCACGCTCATGGACGTGATGGCTTTGCCATTGATGGCAAGGAGGCGATCGCCCTCCTGCAGTTTGCCTGATGAAGGAGAATCATCGGAGAGCCCCGCGACCGTCAACCGTTGCTCAAAGGGAATGTCCAGCTCACGCAGTGCCGCCGCAACAGCATTCTCCTGCGAAGTTTCCATAGCGATCTCGCCCTGCTGAACGGTTTGTTCCGCGGTGGTGCCCTTGGGATAAATCAGTTCTTCCGGATAGACAGCCTTCGATTTATCCAGCCAGGCACGGAAAAGATCGTAGATGCTTGCCGGGCTCTTCGGACCACCGGCCATCAGGACAGTGGTCAGATCGAGGTTGCCTTTGGCCGGGTAGGTTTCATGGCCGGACACAGTGATGACAGGTTTATCGCCGTCCTGGCCAAGGGTATTGAACGTCGGGCCTGCGGACTCCACCACGTAAGGAACCGGAAGGGCAGCGGCTCCCAGGCCGAGGCCCAGCGCAACCAGGCCCGAAACAACCATCATCATGTATCGGCTGGAGCCGCCCGGAGGCGCGGGCGCCGCGGACGTGGGATCGGCGTCGGGCGTTTGACGCGGGTCAACCGAACCTTCGGGGCTGGGCGAAGTAAGCATTGGTGCCTCTCTATGCCGCCACTGCCTGACGGCCAATTTTCTCTCCTGCCGCTACGGCGGCAGAGGGAACATACCAAGCATCCACACTACGCGTTCGTAAAGCCGGAAGGCCTCTTTGCCTACAGCGAACGGCGCACCACGCAGGCAGACAGCCCCTCCGGCGCGCGGTACGGTGAAAGTGATCACCAGCCAGTTCGACGATCGGCGGCACCATGTCTTCAAACCCCAGCAATCCGTCAAACGACGACGAAACCCCCAAGGATCCGCTAGCGGAAATGTTGCAGAACCTGATGGGCGGCCAGGGAATGGGAAACATCGATCCGGCCGAACTGGCAAAGGCCGCCGGGCTGCCCAACGACCCCAACCTGCTGCAGCAGATGTTTGCACAGGTCCAGGCCATGATGAGTTCCACCTCGGACGGTCCTGTCAACTGGCAACTCGCCCACGATAATGCCCGGCGGGTGGCGGCTGCCGGCGGCGATCCGTCGGTGAACTCCCAGCAGGCGCGCGAGATCGATGAAGCCCTCCGACTGGCGGAACTGTGGCTGGATCCCGTGACCGACCTTCCCTCAACCGGACTGATCGGCCGCGCGTGGTCCCGTGCCGAATGGGTCGAGGCGACGTTGGGGACGTGGAAGCGCCTTACGGAACCTGTTGCCAACAGCGTCGCAAACGCCCTGTCGAACGCCCTCAGCCAGCAAATGCCCGAGGAAATGAAGTCAATGATGGGCGGCGCTTCCTCGATGCTGCAGAACATGGGTGGAGCGATCTTCGGCATGCAGCTTGGACAGGCAATCGGCGCGCTCTCCGCCGAAGTCGTCAGCTCAACGGACATCGGCGTTCCTTTGGCGGACCTGGAAATGGCGCTCCTGCCTGCCAACGTAGCGAAGTTCGGCGAAGGACTGAGCCTGCCGGAGAACGACATCCGGCTGTTCCTCGCCGTCCGCGAAGCTGCCCACGCCCGGCTCTTCGTCCAGGTACCGTGGCTTCGCGGACACCTCTTGGGGGCCATCGAGGCCTACGCCCGCGGCATCCACATTGACATGTCCCGGGTCGAAGACCTCGCCAGGGACTTGGATCCGAGCAACCCGGAGGGTATCCAGGAAGCCCTGTCGCAAGGCGTCTTCACTCCCGAACGGACCCCGGCGCAGACGGCAGCCCTGGAGAAACTGGAAACCGCACTGGCGTTGGTCGAGGGCTGGGTGGACGAGCTCACCGCCGAGGCCACAGAGAAGGTCCTGCCTTCAGCGACGGCGCTGCGCGAGATGGTTCGGCGACGCCGCGCAACCGGCGGCCCTGCCGAACACGCCTTCTCTTCCCTTGTGGGGCTGGAGCTGCGGCCCCGGCGTCTTCGGGATGCCGCAACGCTGTGGGCAACCCTCAAGCAAGAGCGCGGCATCGAGGGCCGGGACGCCATCTGGCACCACCCGGACCTCCTGCCCACCGGCGAGGACCTGGACGATCCCAATGGGTTCTCCGAACGGCGCCGGCTTGCTGAGGCAAGCGACAGCGAAGTGGACGATGCCCTGCAGAAACTGCTCAGCGGCGGCTACGACACCCCGGATGATGCCGCGGCCCCGGACGAGCCCAAGGCCCCTGAGGATGCCCCGGACGAGCCCAAGGCCCCAGAGGATGGAGACCCGGACTCCGAATCCGGACCAACGAAGTAACGGCTCCGCGAAGAAACCCCTGAGCCAACAGCTACGGCAGTGGCCGCCTACGTAGGCGGCCACTGCTTTTGCTTGTCCGGCGTCGGGACTCTTTAGATCACTCCGGGTTCAAGCCACGCGAGGTGGCAAAGGCGACTCCTTCGAGAAAACCCTTGGCTTGCTGGGTTTGCGGATAGGCTTCCAGGAGACGCCAGAAATCCGCCGTGTGCCCGGCCACCAAGAGGTGCGCCAGCTCGTGAAGCAGGACGTAATCGATGACCCACTGGGGCATGGGCTGCAACTTGTGGGAAAGGCGGATGGTTCCATCGGCCGGCGTCGCCGATCCCCACCGGGAGTTCTGGTTGGTAACCCAGCGGACCGACGTCGGGACTGCCCTGCCGTCCAGGTAGGTCCGGGATAGATAGTCCGCCTGCTGGGCAAGCGCCTCATCGGTGGCCGGACGGCGTTTGCCCGAGCCGCCCGCACGGCGCTCCCCCTGCGTCTTCAACTTGGCCAGCATGCGGCGCACCCACTCACGTTCCTGGGCTTTGCTGAAGGAGGCGGGAATGGCCACCACCGCATTGCCGTCTTCCCAGAACGCCGCTACGGTCCTTCGCCGACGTGCGGAGCGCCTCACGAGCACCGGGGCGCCTTCCTCTGTGCGCAGCGGGATGTCGTCAGCCATCAGTGTCCGGAACTCTGTTCAATAACCTGCAGTACTGCTTCCCCATACCGCTCCAGCTTCGATGGCCCCACGCCTGCCAGCCCGGCCAACTGCTCCAAGGACCCGGGCCGGGCCTCGGCGATAGCTGTCAAGGTGGCGTCGGTGAAGACGACGTATGCAGGCACATCGGCTGATTGTGCCTCCTCGCGGCGCCACTGGCGCAATGCTTCGAAGGTCTGTTCCTCGTACGACGGCGGGCACTGGTTGCAGCGTCCGACCTTCCGTTCCGCCCCGGTTGCAAGCATGCTGCCGCAAACCCTGCACGACGCCGGGGCAGCCGCTTTTCGCCGCGGCTTACCGGCGCTGCTCCGGGCGTTGGCAGTTGACACCGAGTCAGGACGAAGGCCGTCAAGGAACCGCGACGGCTTGCGGTTTGCCCTGCCGCCGGGCGTCCGGGCAGTGGACCAGGACAAGTTGAGGTGTTCGCGGGCCCGGGTGATCCCGACATACAGCAGCCGGCGTTCCTCGTCCACGTCCTCAGGTGAATCGGCAAAAGAAATGGGCATGAGGCCTTCACTAAGCCCTACCAGGAAAACGGCATCCCATTCCAAGCCTTTCGCGGCATGCAGGGAGGCAAGGGTGACGCCCTGCACCGTGGGAGCGTGTTGGGCCACGGAACGTTCCTGGAGCTCATTGACAAACTCAGCGAGGGTGAAGCTCTCTCCCCTGGTGGCGGAAAGCTCATCCGCCAATGCCACCAGCGCCGCCAAGGACTCCCACCGTTCGCGCAACGCCCCTCCGCTGTGCGGGGCATTCTCCGTATAACCCAGGGAAGCGATGATGTCCCGCACAACTTGGCCGAGGGACTCCTGCGGGCCTTCCGCCACTGCCCGGGTAGCCGCCCTCAACTGGAGGATGGCGTCGCGGACTTCCTTGCGTGCAAAGAACCGCTCTCCGCCGCGCAGTTGATAGCCGATTCCTGCGGAGGCCAACGCTTGTTCATAGGCTTCGGATTGGCCGTTGGTGCGGAACAGGATAGCGATCTCGCTGGCCTTGACTCCGGCGTTGAGCAGCTCCTGGATCTTCCCTGCCACGACTGCTGCTTCTGCCTCGTCATCAGGGCACTCCACGAACCGGGGATCGGGTCCGGCAGGCCGCTGGGCCACAAGTTTGAGCGGCGGTGCCCAGGCTGCATCGGCTGCCGGGCCACCGCTGCGGCGCGAGCCAAGGAGGTCATTGGCCAGCTTGACCACTTGGGGCGTTGACCGGTAGTCGCGGATGAGCTTGACCACCGTGGCTTTGGGGTACCGCGCCTTGAAGCCCAGGAGGTGCTGGGGGGAAGCACCGGTGAAGGAGTAGATGGTCTGGCTGGCATCGCCCACCACGCACAGTTCGTCGCGTTCGCCGAGCCAGAGATCCAGAAGCCGTTGTTGCAGCGGTGAGACGTCCTGGTACTCATCCACCACGAAGTGGCGGTACTGTTCCCGCACCGTAGCGGCCACCTTGGGATCTTCCTGCAGGATCCCAACGGTAATCAGCAGGACGTCCTCGAAGTCAATGACGTTCCGGTCCGTTTTGATGTCCTCATAGGCCTGGAACACGCGCGAGACGGCCGTGAGGTCCATGCCGCCCGGAGTACCGCGGCCCTGCGCGTTTTCCAGGTAATTGGCTGGCGTCAGCATGGAGACCTTCGCCCATTCGATTTCCGCGGCGATGTCCCTGATGGATGCGCGGTCGGTGCTCAGGCGAAGGCGGCGGGAGGCCTCCGCAATCATGTTCGCCTTGTGGTCGAGGAGGCTGGGCAGCGTGCCCCCGATGGCTTGTGGCCAAAAGAACTGAAGCTGCCGCAGCGCCGCAGCGTGGAACGTGCGTGCCTGTACGTTGGGTACGCCAAGGTCCCTGAGCCTGCTGCGCATTTCAGCAGCAGCGCGGGCGGTGAAGGTGACAGCCAGCAGCCGCTGTGGTGAGTAGACGCCCGAATGCACCCCGTACGCGATGCGGTGCGTAATGGCACGGGTCTTTCCGGTGCCGGCGCCGGCCAGGACACAGAGCGGCCCCGTCAGGGTGCTGGCTACCTCGCGTTGTTCCTCGTCCAGGCCGCCAAGGATTCTGTCCTCAAGTGTCCCGTCGGCCGGCGTCATTCCTTCGATCACGGTTGGAGGTCTTCGATCACTCCGCCGTACCAGTGCTCTATCAGGGAACGGGCAATGGACAGCCGCGTGGAAATGGTGATCTCGCCGCGCAGCACGGCATCCTGCAGTTCTTCGCGACTGAACCAGCGGGCGCGGGTAACCTCAACGCCGTCGGGCCGGGCAACGGCGTCGTCCGTGGTGGCAGTGAACCCCAGCATCAAGGACGCCGGGAACGGCCATGACTGCGACCCCAGGTACTGGCAGGCGGTGACCCGGACGCCAACCTCTTCGCCGATCTCCCGGACAACCGCCTGTTCCAACGACTCACCCGGTTCAACGAAACCGGCCAAGGTTGAATAGTTCTTTGCATCCGCCGGACCGCCGCCGCCCAGGAGCAAGCGGCCATCAGGCCCGACCACCGTGACAATGATCGCCGGATCCGTACGCGGGTAGTGTTCCGAGTTATCGGCGGGGCAACGCCTGACCCAACCGCCGGCCTCAACGTCGGTGGGTGTGCCGCACTGCGGACAATGCGTATGCGTAGCATGCCAGTTGCTGATGGCACTGGCCTCAACAAAAAGCGCGGTGTCGCTTGCATCCAGCCGTCCTGCGACATCCCGGAAACCTGCCCACTGCGTATCCGCCGGAGCCAGTGAACCGAGGGTCAGCTGTTCACGCACGGAGAAGAGGACAACGGGGGTGCCTTCCGGAACCGACGACGGGCCCAAGGTGGTGCCCAGGTAGATCGGGAGGACGTTCCCCGGCCCGGACTGGTTCAACCCCTGCCATAGAGTGAGGGCATGGCCGAACCACAAGCCTTGGCCGTTTACCAAGGCTTGGCGTTGTGAAATCACTATGGCCTTGGCCGTCCCCGAGGCAATAAGCTCCTCCACCATTCCCGGCTTGAGCCGGGCTGCGGAGCCGCGATCCACCAGGGCAGGGCGCACCGGAAGAACAGTGTCCATAAGGTGGTTGGCCAGGGCTGGAGACTCCGTATAGCTCATGTATCTACCGTACTGACTCGCACCGACAAATAACATTTCAAGCATCCCGATGTGGACGCCCGACGGACGCAGCCCGCGTACGGCCCCGATTCGTCGTTGATTTCCGGAAGATCTGGAGACTCGCCGCAGTGCATCATGGCCATGGGCGCGACTCAATCTACCGTTGAAGACGTGAGAAGAACACCGCTTGAATTGGCCGCCATTGCAACCGCGGCGGTGCCCGGGCTGGCGCCGACGGCCACAGCCCCCTCCCCTGACGACGCCGACTTCGACTCCGCGTTGCTGATGGATGGCGAGGGCAAGCGCTGGCGCGTCAGGTGTCCCCGCCACCCGGAGGCCAGCACGCGGCTCGAGACGGAGTTCATGATCCTGCGCGCTTTCGCGCCTGCCATCCGGGCCGAGCTGCCGTTCCATGTGCCTACCGTGGCAGGGACGGTCCGCCAAGGCGACCTCACGACCTTCGTTTATGCGCATTTGCAGGGTTCCACCCTCTCCATCGAGGAACTCTCCGAAGGCAGTCCGGACCTGGCACGCGAGATCGGTTCGGCACTTGCGGCGATCCACGATCTTCCCTTGGCGCTGGTCACCAATGCCGACCTCCCCAGCTATTCGGCCAATGAGTTCCGGCAACGCAAACTCAACGAACTGGACCAGGCGGCGACGACGGGAAAGATTCCGGCCGTCCTCCTGCGGCGTTGGGAACATGCGCTCGAAGACGTGGCATTGTGGCGGTTCAATACCTCGGTGGTGCACGGCGATCTCCACGAAGACAACCTCATGGTGCAGCACGACGCCGTCACTGCTGTCACCGGGTGGACCGACCTCCGCATCGGCGACCCCGCCGACGACTTCGCCTGGTTGGTTGCTTCCAATGAGGCATCGTTCATTGATGCGGTTCTGGCCCGGTACACGCAGGTCCGCCGCGAGAATCCTGATCCCCACCTGCTTCGGCGGGCGGCTCTCCTGGCCGAATTCGCCCTTGCGCAGTACTTGGTCAAGGCGATGGCCGTCGGGCACCAGAACATGACGGCGGAAGCCGAATCCATGCTGCAATCGCTCGCCGATGACATCGAAGAGCAAGCACGGAAGGATGAAGCAGCCCGCGCCGAGGAAGGCACCGCGGACGAGCGCGTGGATGCCGCTGCTCCGGCGGACGCCGGCACAAGTGCAGGGGCCGCTCAGCTGCAGGGACCGGCGCTTCCCGCCGTGAGTGTGGCGGCCATCCCTGACGCCGAAGCAGAGGCCGCTTCATCCGGTGCCGGGGACGTCGAGTCCGAACAGGACCCCGATGCCACGGGGACAATCCCCGTTGTCGCAGCAGGGCCTGCCACCGGGACCTCGGAGCAGGAAGACACCTCCACTACGGCCATCAACGTCGTCAAGCTGGCGCCGGTGCACGCGGCGGACAGGGCCTAAGCCCCACCGCCACGATTATTGCCCTCTCCCGCCACCGTTGTGGAGCAGGGCCTTGGCGATGATGCCTTCAAGCTCTTCAGCCGTTCCGAGGTCATGCGGACGCACAACGGCGTCCTCAGCGACGTAATAAAAGGCAGCGCTGACATCCTCCAGCGGAACCTGCTGGAGCCTCGCCCAGGCCAGGCGGTAAACAGCCAACTGGACCGCCCGTGCCTCCAATTGCTTTCCTGAGGGGCGCCGACCCGTTTTCCAGTCAATCAACTGCCAGCGGCCGTCTGCGTCGCGGAAGACGGCGTCGATCCTGCCGCGAACTACGACGTCCCCGATCTTCGTCTCCACGGGTACTTCCACGAAGGCAGGTGCCCTGTGTGCCCACTCAGACTGTTTAAAGGCGTCAGCCATTTCCTTGAGCCCGTAGGCGTCGTCGATGTGGGCGTCCGCTCCCGGGGCCTCGTCGAGGTCCAGCATTCCGGTGGTTCCGAAGTACTCTTCCACCCAGGCGTGGAAGGCAGTTCCCTTCCGTGCGGACATTCCCGGTTCCCGTGGCACGGGTCTACGCAACTGTGCCAGAACTGCCGCGGGATTGGTTCCCAAGTCGACAAACAGCGAGGCCGAGATATGGCTGGGCAGATGGACGGCTTGCTCCGAAGAGTGCCGGCCATGGCGCGCGAGCAGAAGTGCGGCTTCTTCCGACCATCGCAGGAACCGCCCGTGCGTCGCTGTGTTTTCCTGTGGCAAGGGTGGCTCTGACCCGTGATCCCCGATGAACCCGCGAACCAGTTCCGCTGCCCTGTCCATTGCCGCACGACGACCGGGGGCCAACCGCAGGCGGTTGCCGTTCCGGGGATCCGACGGCCCTTCCAAGGGATCATAAGGAAAGAGCGCTACCTCAACTGTGGTTGTCAGCGGACTCGACTGCGGCAGTGCTTCCTCGGACACTGATTCCGGGTGGATCCCCGCTGCGCCGTGGTCTGCGAGTTGGGCCAATTCCGATAAGAAGGGCGACATCTCTGCAATACCCGCCCTGGAACCGTTCCAGGCGGCGCTTGAGACCCACAGCACGAACTTTGCCCGCGTGTAGGCAACATAGGCGAGGCGCCGCTCCTCGGCCTCGCCATGGTGCTGAACGTCGGCTTTGAAGGCCTTCTCTGCGTCGAGCCATCCCTTCTGGTCAGGCTGGTCAAGATCCCACTGTGGAAGGTCCGCGTGGTCCCCCCGCAGCGGCCACGGCAGGGCGGACGAGCCACTGCTCCAGCGCGAGTCACGGTTGCTGGGGAAAGACCCGGAATTCAGGCCCGGCACGAAGACCACGTCCCACTCCAGGCCCTTGGAAGCATGGACTGTCAGCAGCTGTATCGCTTCCCGGTTCGCCTCTACCGGAGCTGCATCCAAGCCGCCTTCCTCCGAGGCCGCGGCTTCCAACCACGACAGGAAAGCCAGCAGATCGATCCGCTGCGACGTCTGCAGGAATCCTGCGGCGGCGTCCTGGAACGCGTCCAGGTTGCGCCGGGCCTGATGAATGCTGACGCCCGGCTTGGCCGCTACTTCGATGTCCAGGAGCATGGCCCGTTCCACCTCACCCAAAAGCGTCGTGAGGTCGTCACCGATGTAGCTGCGCAGCACACGCAACTCCGCGGACAGCTTTGCGAGGCGGCCCAGGGCCTCCCCGCTGATAGTCCTTCCCTGCGCCGAGGTCCACCCGGCCTGAGGCAGGTAGTCCAGGGCTTCGACGAGACTGGCCGAGTCCGTGAGATCGCTCTCCACCACGACGGCCTGCGGGTCCTCATGGTCATCAGGGAAGGCCGTCTGCACCCCGGGGGTTGACCGGCGACGCGCCAGGTAGCGTGACCAGTCACCGAATGCCATGAGGTCTGCCGGACCGATCCGCCAGCGTGCCCCCGCCAACAACCGCATCAATGCATCGGAGCGTCCGGGATCGGCCAGTACGCGGAGCGTAGCCACCAGGTCCACGATCTCCGGTGTATCAAGCAGGCCTCCGAGGCCCACGATCTGGTAATCGATGCCCTGGACCTCGAACTCCCGGCGCAGGCACTCCATCTGGGCTCGACGACGGCAAAGTACTGCCATGGTGGGCCTGACCGGCGTTCCGTCTTTCTCCTCCTCAAAGATGGTTCGCTGGTACCGGCGGACATCCCTGGCCAAGGCTGCGGCCTCCTGTTCGTCCGTCTGGAAACGGCCCATGACGACAGCGCCCTCCACCGCCGCCGGGCTGGGGACCAACGGCGGCACCTGCACTCCGCCGGACCTGGTACGGTCACCGGCCGGGCCGTCGGTGGAGGCTTCCTGATTCAACGGTGCGGCAATGGTGTTGGCAGCCGTGAGGATGTTCCGACCATTCCGCCACGCCGTAGTGAGGTAGGAGGTGGGCGCCGGAGCCAAGCCAGGCTCTCCGCGTCCCGGGCCTGTGAGGCGCACCGGGAACTCGTGCACGAAATGGAACAACTGCCCGGCCGAAGCTCCCCGGAACCCGTAAATGGACTGGTTGGGATCGCCCACGGCGGTCACGGCATGGCCGTCCCCGAAAAGCCGGGAGAAGAGCACCAATTGGGCGTGTGAGGTGTCCTGGAACTCGTCCAGGAGGACCACCTTGTACCGTGCCCGTTCAGTGGCCGCTGCCAACGGAATATCGCGGGCAATCCGTGCGGCCAGCGCTACGAGGTCCCCGAAGTCCAGGACGCCCCTCTGCCGCTTGGCTTCCTGGTAGCGGACCACCATATCAGCCACGCTGGCCCGCGTGCGCAGCATCGCTGCCATGTCCAAGGCGCCTTGGGTTGGATTCTTTTTGGAACCGGCAACGTAAGGCAACCGGGTCAGGACCCCGACCTTTTCCAGGATCCATTCCCGCACCGCGTCCGGCTCCCGGAGATGCTCGGCACATTCACCCGCGAGCTGGATGACGGCATTGACAAGAGTGGACTTAGCGGCCGTGAAATGCTCGAAGGTACCGTCGTAAGCCTCAACGATCTGGCTGGCCAATTGCCACGACTGGGCGCTCCCCAGCAGGACGACGTCCCGTTCGATGCCCAGGCGCAATCCGTAATCGGACACGATGCTGCTCGCATAAGAGTGGTAGGTGGATACCTTGGGCTCGAGGTCGTCGGCGTTGGCCAGGCTCTCCGGAAAGCCAAGCCGGCCATCATCTTCGGCAGCAATGCGTTGAAGCGTAGCGAGCTTGGCCCGGATCCGGCTGGCCAACTCACCGGCAGCCTTGCGGGTAAACGTAACCCCCAAAACCTCTTCAGGACGCACCCAGCCGTTGGCGACCAGCCACACCACCCGGTCCGCCATGGTGGCGGTCTTGCCGGAACCCGCGCCGGCGATGACCAGCCGGGGAGTCAGCGGGGATTCAATGATGCTTGCTTGTTCCGGAGTTGGCCTGTTCTTTTCGCCAAGGATGCCCGCAAGCTCAGAAGGCGTAAACCGGACCGGGAGCGGTTCATGGGAGCGGGGATCGGTTGCAGCAGTTGTGCCCATCCCGTCCAGAAGATCGATCGTCATTCCGTGACCTGCTTTCCTCTGGCACACAACGGGCAAACATCGGGCAGGCGGCAGCCGTGTCCGCCGAACCCGCTCTTGCCGGGATCGTGCCGGGCTTCGAATGTTGCTCCTGCCATCAAACGTGCGGCTTCGTTGACAAGGGGCCCAGCCCAATTGTCCTCTGCCTCCAGCGCATCCTGTTGTTGAATGACGGGCGTTTTGGTCTTGGTTCCCAACTGGGCGAGGGCGGCGCCCCCCGGGGCGCGGGCGGATGCAGCATCCGTGGAGGAGCCGGCGTCGACATTCGGTCCAACCACGCCGGCATCCTCAAATGCCCCTTCGAGGACGGCGACCTGGTAAGCCCCGAGCTGCGGGTGGCGGGCAACGTCCGCCTTGCCGGGCTGGCGCTTGCCGGTTTTGAGGTCCACGATCACCAATCTCCCTTCGGCATCAATTTCCAAGCGGTCCACCTGTCCGCGCAGGACTGCGTGGCGGGCGCCGTCGTCGGTTCCGGACTCACCGTGTTCGAGGTCCGGGAGGCGGACTTCGAAATCGTGTTCCACTGCCAACAGGCTTCGGCCTTCGCTGCGCATCTCCACTACGTACTGGGCCAGCTTGCGGACCATCAGTTCAGCACGCTGGAAATCGAGCTTGCCTTCCCAGTTGTCCTTCATGCCCAAGGTGGGCCAGCGCTTGACGAGTTCGGCAACATACTCGGCTCCCGAGGCCTCCGGCAACTCCTGGGCAATGCCGTGGACCAGGGTCCCCAGGCTTCGGGCAAAGTCCGTTGCTGCTTCTCCGCCGGCGGCCTGGACAAACCAATCAAGAGGCGATTTGTGAACGGTCTCCACCTTGGACGGCGACACGCTGACCGTTCCGCCGGGCGGTACGATGGCGGCCTCCGAACTCAGGGGCGCCAACCCCCACCAGGAGTCCGGGTGGGCTCCGGGAACGGGTGGCTCGGCCATGGCGAGGCGGGCAAGCACACGCGCTGCAACGGCCGCGACATCGGGTTCTCCCGGAGCTGCCGGCTCTCCGGACTGTGCATGCTGACGGAGCTCGGCAACCAACGCACGCAGCGTCATGGGCCGGTCCACGGGGGTGTACTCCCGCTGGTACTCCCCCGGCGGCAAAGGTGCCGCATAGTCCAGGAACGAGGAGGGCTGTTCGTCCTCGGACGATACTGCCGTGCAGATCAGCACCTCGCGGGCCCGCGAAACCGCCGTGGAAAAGCTACGGAGCTCGTCATAACGGATGTCCCTCAGGCGGCTCAGTGGTCCGCGCCCCAGCGCGTATTCCACGCCATGCTCTACGGCATCGGCGAACAGGGTGCTTCCCAGCAACTCACCGCGAAGCCGGGTGTTGGGCCAGACCCCTTCCTGGAGCCCGGCTACTATGACGACGGGCCACTCCCGGCCTGCCGCGCTGGCGGGCGTCATCAGTTCGACGCATTCTTCCAGTTGTGCCCGCGCCGCCAGGGTGTCCATGGGAAGTTCCTGGTTCAGCAGGTACTCCAGGAATTGCTCGGGCCCGGAGCCCGGCAACTGGTCCACGTAGCGTTCGGCCGTATGGAACAGGGCCATCATCGCATCAAGGTCGCGGTCGGCCCGCGCACCCGCATTGCCGCCTTCGAGGGCTGCTTCCGCCCACCGTGATGCCAGTCCGGTGGCGTTCCAGAGCGCCCAAAGGACCGATTCGGCGTTGGCCCCGGGCTCATTCGCAGCTGCGGAGCCGGCCGCAAGCATTCGGGAAAGCCTCCGTGCAGCGCTTCCCTCGATACCCAGGGTTGCAAGGGCACCAGGCTGCAGGAGCGCTTCTACCAGGAGGGCATCACTGGACCTGCCTCCGCCTCCTTGGAGCTCCTCGCGCCGCAGGGATTGCCGCAGCCTGCGCAGTTCAATGGCCGATGCGCCACCAATCCGCGAAGTCAGGAGGGAGACTGCGGTTTCCGGTGTGAGTTTCTCCGGATCGAGGACGACCGCGAAAGCCTCCAGCAGGGGCCGAACTGCTACCTCGTCCCGGACTGCGGAGTCGGCAACGGGAACGCGGACGGGAATTCCTTGGCCGCTCAGGTACCGCTCCAATTGGGAAATCTGGCCACCGTTGCGGACGATGACGGCGATCTCGCTGAGTTCCCGGCCCTCCCGTAGCTGCGCCAGGAGGATGCGCTGCGCTATGTAGCGCATCTCGTGGACGGAAGAGGGCAGTATGTGGCCCTCAGCCGTACCCTGCACGCCGGGGACGGAATGGCCGTTGCGCGGCTTGCCTGTTTCCGGCTGCGCTGGAACATCCGGCTGCGCAAGTACATCCGGCTGCGCCAGTACTTCCGGCGGCGCTAAAACACGGGCCAGCTGTCCGCCCGCACGTTGCGAAATCCGTGACGCCACCCTGGTCCACGCCTCGGCGACCTGCGGAGCGTGGCGATGCGTGACTGACAACGGGCGGACGAGGACATCTTCCTCCCGCCCGCCCCGCAGCAGGGATGGAAGGTCCGCCACCAAGTCCGGGCGCGCGCCCCGGAAGCCCTGGACTACGGTGTCCGGCGAGTATGTGACCAGGACATCCTTGCCTTCGGCAATGTCTGCCAACAGTTCAAAGATGGCCGGGTTTGATTCCTGTGCATCATCAACCAGGATCAATTGAAGCCGTTCCCGTTCGGATGCCAGGAAGGCCGGCGAATCCTGGAAGATCTGGCGGGCCGTGGTAAGGATTCCGGCGGGATCGAAGGCCTCCGGCATACGCAGGTCCAGGACGTCCCTGTACTCACGGTAGAGCTCGGCCGCAGCCATCCAGTCCGGCCGCCCGCATTCCCACGCGAGCGCCACCAGGTCCTCGGCCGTGCGTCCGGATTCGATAATACGGTCGAACAACTGACGGATCTCGTGCCGGAAACCCCGGGTGGGCAGAGCCGCCGACAGATCGTCAGGCCACGGCAACTCGAAGCCCGGCGCGGCGTGGCCCTCCAACAGTTCCTTGATGATGAGGTCCTGCTCAGGTCCGGAAAGCAGTTTGGGTGGCCGCGGCAGCGGCAGGACGCCTTCTGCCTTGGCACGCCGGATGACATCGAAAGCGTACGACGCCCAGGTGCGTGCCGGCGTCGTACTCAAGCTCCTGTCCAACCGCCCTGTGAAGGTGTCCCGCAAAGCAGCTGCGGCGTGGCGGCCAGGGGCAAGGATTAGGATATTCTCCGGATCCACTCCGCCCCCGGTGACGCGGCGTACGGCCGATTCAACCAGGACAGTTGACTTGCCCGTGCCCGGCCCGCCAGGGATCAGAACCGGGCCGCTGCCCTGCCCAAGGGTCACGATTGCTTCCTGGTCCGGCGACAACACGGGTGCCTCGTAATGCGTTTCCTTCGGAGGAAGCAGGCGCAGCGCGGCCGGGGCTTGGCGGTTCTTGGCGGCAGTTACGGTCACACAGTCATTTCATCATCGGGCACTGACAAAATATGGAGCTGACGCTCCAACTGGTCGGAGATCACATCCAGTTGGTCAAATTCCTCGTCCGAAGGTGCCCAACGGGCAGACACCAGGTCCACCCTCCAGCGCCCCTCCCCCGTTCGCAGGAAAGCGTCATACGCACCGTGGAGCGGCGTCTCTTCCTGGAGGTAGTGCCGCAATGCTTCGGCTTCATGCCCGGGCGGCGCTTCGCCGCTGGCACGGAGGACGCGCCACCAGGGAACAGCGCTGCCATAGTGGCTCATCACGGAGCCGACCTGCCTCGGTCCGCCGGAGCCAAGGAGCTCCGCAACGTCGCCATAGGACACCGCGGCGCCCGACGGGATGAGGTCAACAACGGCCAGCACCGCAGTTACATACTCCATCCGCATGTGATCAGCGTAGCTGCAGAGTGTCGCTCCCAATAGTGTCGGTGCCGGCCGGTAGCTTGAAACCATGAGTTCCTGGAATACCCTTCCCCGTGCTGCCTTCGACCTCGAGACCACCGGAAAGAATTCCCGCTCCGCCCGGATAGTCACGGCGTCAATCACTGTTGTGGACTCCCGCGGCGAGCTGGTCCAGGAACATGAATGGCTCGCTGACCCCGGTGTTGAGATTCCCCTGGAGGCAAGCGAGGTCCACGGCGTCACCACAGCCAAGGCCCGGGCCGAAGGCCGTCCGGCGGCTGACGTGACGCGCGAGGTCGCAGGCGTCCTCCAGGGACTTTTCGATGACGGCACGCCCGTCATCGCTTTCAACGCCAGTTACGACTTCACGGTGCTTGCGGCAGAGTCGGCCAGGCACGGCGTGCCGCAGCTCACCCGTTTCCCCGTCCTGGACCCCTACATCATGAACAAGCAGGTGGACCGGTACCGCAAGGGAAAGCGGACGCTGACAGCCCTTTGCGAAGAGTACGGTGTCCTTCTGGACAACGCCCACACTTCTGCTGCGGATGCGCTGGCCACCCTTCGCGTCCTGGACGCCATGGCGGGAAAGTTTCCCAAGTTGCACATGCCTGCATCCCAGTTGCATCATTTGCAGGTGGACTGGGCAGCTTCCCAGGCTGCCGACTTCCAGGAATACCTCCGCCGGAGCAAGCCTGCTGCAGTCATCGAAGGCCAGTGGCCAGTGCTCCCTCCGGAGGATGCCAGCCGCGGAGGTTTCTGACCTCCACCCTGCGGGCCTGTGACGGAGTGCGATGCAACTCACAGGAATTCAGGGAACTCCTTTGCGGGCCGTGATGCGCCCACTGATTTCCCAAGCCCGGCTACTGACGGAACCTAGGAGGGCTACGCAGGCCCCACGCCTTTCGATAATTCGGTATTTGAGGGTCTCATCGGTCACCTGTTCGATTCACAAGGCCTCCGGGCGCTGGTGACATAATTAAGTTTGGCGGGTCGAAGTCTGCTAGGACAGCCGGAAACCTGGTGCTGTTACGTTCCCCGCCCACCACAAACGTCTGACGTGACCTTCGATGAAAGTGATTTCTTGATGAAATTCAAAGCGCCCAAGTGGCTCGCTGCTGCTCCCGTTGCAGCAGCCCTGGTGATCTCCCTCGCGGCCTGCGGCGGAGGGACCTCAGAGTCGAGCAGCTCAGCGACGGATGCACTCGCGGGCAGCGACCAGCAGACGCTGGACAAATACACCACCGCGGATGTCACTCCGATCGACCAGATCGATAAGTCGAAGCTTGGCCTCATCACCGAAGGTACGCTCCGCGTCGGCACGCTCAGCGACGCTCCGCCGAACATCTTCATCGATGGCTCCGGCAAATTCACCGGCTATGACAACGAGCTCCTGCGCGCGGTCGGCGACAAGCTGGGCCTGAAGGTCGAGTTCGCTTCCACCGACTTCTCCGCACTCCTGTCGCAGGTAGCGAACAAGCAGTTCGACGTCGGATCCTCCTCGATCTCCACCACGGACGCCCGCCGCAAGACGGTCGGCTTCACCAATGGCTACGACTTCGGCTACATGGCGGTCGTGACCAAGAATGACGCCAAGGTCACCGGGTTCGCCGACCTCAAGGAAGGCGTTCGGATCGGCGTCGTCCAGGGCACCGTGCAGGATGACTACGTCACCAACACCCTCAAGCTTGAGCCCGTCCGTTTCCCTGACTACAACACTGTCTACGGCAACGTGAAGAACGGCCAGATCGATGCTTGGGTTGCTCCCTCGCAGCAGGCCACCGGCCAGGTAAAGGAAGGCGACAACACCAAGATCGCCGAAAAGGTTGTCAACACCCAGAACTTCACCGCGTACGCCGTGAACAAGGACAACCAGCCCCTGATCGACGCGCTGAACGCCGGCCTGGACGCTGTCATCGCTGACGGCACGTGGACCAAACTCACTGCCGAATGGTACGAGGACCGTCCGACGGCGGCCGAGCAGACCCCGCAGGGCTGGAAGCCGGGCAGCAAGGCCGTCCAGATTCCCGCCAAGTAACCCGGGGGTTCCATGGATATCCTCAAGCAACTCGCAGACACCTTCCTTGACTGGGAGGCGATGGGCGAAGTCATTCCCAAGATGTTCGCCGTAGGCCTGCCGAATACCCTCGTTTTGGCAATCATCTCGGGGATCATCGGGACGGTGCTGGGCATGGCCCTTGCACTGATGGGGATTTCCCGGAACCCTGTGGCCCGGTGGATTGCCCGTGTGTACACGGACATCCTCCGCGGCCTGCCCCCGGTGCTGACCATCCTGGTGATCGGGTTCGGCTTCGGACCCATCATCCGGGAACTGACCGGCTCCACCAGCCCGTACCCCATGGCAATCGCTGCGTTGTCCTTGATGTCCGGCGCCTACATCGGTGAGATTTTCCGATCGGGCATCCAGAGTGTAGACAAGGGCCAGCTGGAAGCCTCCCGCGCCCTTGGCTTTGGCTACGGCGCTTCCATGCGGCTCGTGGTGGTACCCCAAGGTATCCGCCGCGTGCTTCCGGCGCTGGTGAACCAGTTCATTGCACTGATCAAGGAATCCTCGCTGGTGTTCCTCCTGGGTCTTCTGGCCTCGGAACGCGAAATCTTCCAGATCGGCAAGGACGCAGCGGCGAACACAGGAAACCTGTCGCCATACGTCGCTGCGGCTGTGTTCTACCTCGCGTTGACCATTCCGCTGACGCACTTCGTGAACTGGATCGACGCCAGGATGCGCTCAGGACGCCCTGAGAAGAAAGAACCTGACGATGCCGCGGCAGTCGTCGGAAAGGGAGCCCAGGCATGAGCGAGTTCACTTCGGGGTCATTGACGGCCAAGAACATTCACCTTTCCTTCGGCAGCAACCATGTCCTGAGGGGCATCGACCTGCACGTACCGCAGGGCACCACGGCATCCGTGATCGGTCCTTCCGGTTCCGGCAAGTCAACCCTGCTCAGGGTCATGAACCGGCTCATCGAACCCGACCAGGGGGACATCCTCCTGGACGGCAAGTCGGTACTGAAGGACAACCCGGATGAGCTCCGGCGCCGCATCGGCATGGTGTTCCAGCAGTTCAACCTGTTCCCGCACAAGACAGTTGCGGAGAACGTGACGCTGGCCCTGCGCAAGCTGCGCGGCATGTCCAAGGACCAGGCCCGCGAGGAGGCCCTGGCCCAACTCGATCTGGTGGGACTGAAGCACAAAGCGGACGTCCGGCCGGCCAATCTCTCCGGTGGACAGCAGCAGCGCGTGGCTATTGCCCGCGCACTGGCCATGAAGCCGGAAGTCATGTTCTTCGACGAAGCAACATCGGCTTTGGACCCGGAGCTCGTCAAGGGCGTCCTGGCCCTGATGACGGACTTGGCCAAAGGCGGCATGACCATGGTTGTGGTCACGCACGAGATGGGTTTCTCAAGGAACGTCTCGGACACGGTGACCTTCATGGACGCCGGTGTGGTGGTGGAGTCCGGTCCGCCGGAGGAACTGTTTACCAGCCCCCGCACCGAACGGCTGCAAGGATTCCTTTCGGACGTCCTTTAAGGCACGTTCCCTCACGGCCGCCATCCCGGGCCGGCCGCTGAGGTGAAAAGCCCCGTTTTGTTCCGCTAACCAGCGGAGCAAGACGGGGCTTTCCTTTTGGGTCCTGGTCTCCGTTGATCCTCAAGCGCCCACGAAGACCGGGATGGGCCCTTAAGACGCGCCCGCTCTAAAGGGCTGCCCCGGCTTTGACCCGCAGAATCGTCAGGACTGCATCGTCGATCTTCCGCATGAAGGCAGGATCCGACTGCGCCTTGTCGACGACGGCCCGGTGCATGGCAGGAATTCGGGAAGGGTCTGCGCAGACCATCATGGTTCCCCCGGCCCCGAAGAAGTTCAGCGCCCGGTCAGCACTCCCCCAGGGCTCCAGTTGGGCGGCACTGCACAGGTCATCCGAGACAATGATCCCGTCGAATGCCAGGTCCTCGCGGAGCATTGACGTGATCACGGGCGAGAACGGTGCAATGGTGGCGGGGTCAATCTTGTCGTAGTACGCGTTGGAGAGCATGACCCAGCGGGTTCCATTCTTGATCGCCGCACGGAAAGGCGCCAAGGCGGGATCGGTCCGGGTTGTTTCCTTATCCCGCACGTCCTTGCTGACGTCCGTGTTGGGCACTACCCTCCCCAAGCCCGGGAAATGCTTCACCACCGGTGCCACGCCTGCGTCGGCCATGCCCAAGGCGAAGGCGTTACCCAGTTCGGACACCGTTCCGGGTGAATAGCCGTACTGACGCTGGAACCGTCCGATAGGGCCGTTGGACGGTGCGAACTCCGGGCTGGCAACGGTGTCCAGGACCGGCGCGAGGTTCACGTTGACACCTGCGCTCCGCAATTCCTTGCCCCACACGGCTGCCTCGGAACGTAACCGGGTTCCGCCCAGCCCGGCCTGTGCTGTTGCCGCAGGAATGGTTGTGAATCCGGGACCGGAAAGGACCTGCACGTTGCCGCCCTCTTGGTCCGTCCCGACGAACAGCGGAAGGTTCCCGGTGGTGCCCGGGCTGACGGTTCCGGTCAGGGAGGCCACGACCTTGGCCGTTGCCTCGGAGCCTGCTTTGCTGCGGCCGCTCAGGTAGACATTTCCTGTGTGGTAGGTAGTCAGGGCCGTCATGGTGCCCGGATCCGCGCCCGTTGCCTTGGCTGCGACCATGAACAACTGGCCAACCCGCTGATCCAGGCTGAGCCGGGACAATTGTTGGGACGCAGTATCAGCAGGTGCGGCCGAAGTAGGCGGCGCAGCGCTCAAGCTGGGCCCCGCGTCCGGGGAGGCTGAGGCGGTGCCAGGACTTTGCGTCGCGGCCGGCGGGGAGGACGCCGACGGCGGAGCGGGGCTTGAGTGCGGGGCAGTCGGGGTGGCGGACCCGGGAGCTCCGCTGTTGGAGCACCCGGTTGCCAGAACTGCGGTGAGACCAAGAGCCATGACGGTCTTGCTGACAGCCGTGACGGACTTGCTGGGGAAGGCAAAGGACGTGGTGGTGCGCATGGTAAACCGTGGATTCGTTGGGGTTGGGTTCCCCTACGACACTACCCCCGTTAAGCAAACAGCGCCCCATCAGCATCATGGAAGCCGATGGGGCGCCGGTGGTTGGCGCCGGCCCTTAGGCGGTTGCTCCGGCGGCGGCCTTGGCTGCTGCCGGCAGTGCGTCGTAGATCCGGTTCATGGCAGCGTCGTCGTGGGCTGCGGAGAGGAACCATGCTTCGTAGACGGACGGCGGAAGGTAGACGCCGGAGTCCAGCATGGAGTGGAAGAACGGGGCGTACCGGAATGCTTCCTGGGCCTGGGCGTCCTGATAGTTGTGCACGCCGTTGGCTGACGTGCCAAAGGCCACCGAGAACAGGTTTCCGGCGCGCTGAATGGAGTGGTCCACGCCCTCGGCATCCAAGGCGGACGACAGGACCGCGGAGAGTTCCAAGGACCGGGCATCGACGTGCGCGTAGACCTCCGGCGTGGCGTGCGTCAGGGTGGCGACACCTGCGGCCATGGCAACGGGATTCCCGGACAGCGTTCCCGCCTGGTACACCGGTCCCACCGGGGCCAGGTTATCCATGACGTCGGCACGGCCGCCGAGGGCCGCCGTCGGCATTCCGCCGCCAATCACCTTTCCGAAAGTCAGCAGGTCCGGAGCCCAACCTTCCTGCTGACCGGTCAAACCCCAGTAACCGGCGTAGCCCGTACGGAATCCGGTCAGCACCTCGTCAAGGATGAGCAGTGCGCCGTGTTCCTTGGTGATGCGTGAGAGGCCTGCGTTGAAGCCCTCTCCCGGGGTGACAACGCCCATGTTCGCCGGCGCTGCTTCCGTGATGACCGCAGCGATGTCCTTGCCGTGGGCGGCGAAAGCCTCTTCCACGGCGGCCAGATCGTTGTACGGCAAGACCATGGTTTCGGCGGCCGCCGCTGCCGTCACGCCGGCGGAGCCCGGAAGTGCAAGGGTGGCAACGCCCGAACCTGCGGATGCAAGCAAACCGTCGAGGTGGCCGTGGTAGCAGCCGGCGAACTTGATGATGAGGTTCCGGCCGGTGAAGCCGCGGGCGAGACGGACTGCGGTCATCGTGGCTTCCGTGCCCGTGGAAACCATGCGGATCCGCTCCACGGCGGAAACGCGCTCTGTAACCAGTGCGGCAAGGTTGGCTTCGTCCGGAGTGGACGCGCCGAAAGAGAGGCCCCGGTCAACTGCCGCGTGGACAGCCTCGAGGACGGCGGGGTGGGCGTGGCCCAGGAGGGCCGGGCCCCAGGAGCAGACGAGGTCCACGTAATCGCGGCCGTCAGCATCGGTGAGGTAGGCACCCTTGGCGGAGACCATGAACTTCGGTGTACCGCCCACTGAACCGAACGCACGAACAGGCGAATTGACACCACCGGGCATCAGGGATTGGGCCCGATCGAACAGTTGGTCGGACACAGGGGTGTTTGAGGTCATGGTTCCTATTCTTCCAGTGATTCCAGCGCCGCTATGACGCTTGCTTAGGCCTGTTCGGCGAGGAGCTCCGCCACGCGCGGGGCCACCTCGGTGCCGTAGAGCTCGATGCAACGCATCATGGACCCGTGCGGCAGCGTTCCGTTGCTGTATTTGAGATCGAAGCGGTCAACCCCGAGGTTCCGTTTGAGGAGGGCTATTTTCCGGGCTACTGTCTCGGGTGAGCCCACGTAGAGGGCGCCCTGGAGACCGCACATGGCCTCGAACTCGCCGCGGTTACCCGGACCCCAGCCGCGCTCGGACCCTATCCGGTTGCGCTGCTCCAACCAATGCGGAAAGAGTTCTTCGCGCGCGGCTTCATCAGTTTCGGCGATGTATCCCGGTGAGTGCGTGGCGATCTGGCGCATGGGGTGCCCGTACTTCCCCATCGCCTCCCGGTAGAGATTGACCAGGGGCGCGAAGCGTCGGGGCTCTCCCCCGATGATGGCGAAAATAATGGGGTATCCGTACTCCGCACACCGCAGCACGGATTCCGGTGTCCCGCCTACGCCGATCCAGGCGGGCAACAAGTGGTGCTGGAGCCGCGGGTAGACCTGCAGCCCGTTGACGTTGGGCCTTGTCCGGCCTTCCCAGTGAACGGGCTTCTGGGCCCGGACCTTGTGGAACAGGTCCAGTTTCTCCTCGAACAGCACCTCGTAGTCAGCCAGGTCCAGGCCGAAGAGAGGGAAGGATTCCACAAAGGAACCCCTGCCCAGCATCACCTCGGCGCGCCCGTTGGACAACGCATCAACGGTAGCGAAGCGCTGGAAAACCCTGATGGGGTCATCGGAGCTCAGGACCGTCACCGCAGTTCCCAGTCGGATACGTGAGGTCACGGCGGCAGCGGCGCCGAGGAACACTTCGGGCGCGGATACCGCAAAATCGCGGCGGTGGTGCTCCCCGACACCAAAGGCGTGGATTCCGACGGCGTCCGCCAGTTTTGCTTCTTCCAGCAACTCGCGCAGGACTTGCGCGTGTTCCTTGGGGTTCCCGTCGGCATCCAGCCCCGCGTCACCGAAAGTATTGAGGCCGAGCAGAATCTCCCCGGGGCCCACAGGGGCCGTGGGATCGGACGATACAGGGGTCATCAGGACTCCTTAAGCCAGCCTGCAAGTTCGGAAGCCCAGTAGGTGAGGATGGTATCGGCACCTGCCCGTTTGATACCCAGGACGGACTCCGTGATGGCACCCCGACGATCGATCCAACCGTTCGCGGCAGCCGCTTCGATCATGGCGTATTCGCCGGAGATTTGGTAGGCGGAGACCGGCACCGGACTCATCGCCGCGACGTCGGCCAGGATGTCGAGGTAGCTCATGGCGGGCTTGACCATGACCATGTCAGCCCCCTCTTCGAGGTCCAGTTCCACTTCCAGGATCGCTTCGCGGCGGTTGGCAGCGTCCATCTGGTAGGTCCGGCGGTCGCCCTGCAACTGGGAATCCACGGCTTCACGGAACGGGCCGTAGAAGGCCGAAGCGTATTTTGCGGCGTAGGCCAGCACGGCCGTGTTCTTGTGCCCGGATTCTTCCAAGGCCTGGCGGATGACGGCAATCTGGCCATCCATCATGCCCGAGGGCCCCAGCACGTGCGCACCCGCCTCGGCTTGGGCCACGGCCATCTGACCGTAGATTTCCAGGGTGGCGTCGTTGTCGACGTAACCCTTGGAGTCCAGGACTCCACAGTGCCCGTGGTCGGTGAATTCGTCGAGGCAGACGTCGCCCATGATCACGAGGTCGTCACCCACTTCTGCTTTGACATCGCGGATGGCCTTGTTCAGGACGCCCTCGGGATCAAGTGACGCGGTCCCCCGGGCATCGCGAACCTCGGGAACTCCGAACAGCATGATGCCGCCAACGCCCAGTTCCACAGCCTCCGCAGCGGCACGCTTGAGCGTGTCCGTAGTGTGCTGGACGACGCCGGGCATGGAAGTGATGGGGCTTGGCTCCGTCAGGCCCTCGCGAATGAAGGCGGGCAGGATCAGGTCTGCGGGCGCCAAGCGGTTCTCTGCGGTGAGGCGTCGCATGGCCGGCGTCGTGCGAAGGCGGCGTGGACGGTGGTTCGGAAAGCTCATCTTGTGTTCCCTTCATTGGCGAATACGGATTCCAAGGCGGTCGCGATGCCGTCCGGGGTAGGTTCCTGGGCTGTGGCCGCAACTGTCAGGCCGAGCCGCGCTGCTTCCGCGGCGGTGGGGCGTCCAATGGCCACGAGGCGGCAGTTTCCCAGCGGCAGGAGGTTGCCGGCGATGCGCTTAGCGCCGCTGGGTGAGGCGGCCACAACGGCATCGAGCGTGCCGTGGTCGAGCGCGGCGCGTACATCCTGGACGGTCACTTCACGGCCTGCTTCCTGGCCTGAGGCCACGACGGCGGACGGCAGTTCACCGGCAAGGCGCCGTTCCCGCCGGGCCGGGTAGTCGACCGTGTGATAGGCGGTGACAACGGATACGGTCGCACCTTTTGCCTGCAGCCCCTCGGCCAAGGTGCGTGCGGCGATGTCCGCCTGGGGAAGGAACGCACGGTCCCCGCCAGCGGCCCACAGGGACACCAGGCCTTCGGCGGACTGCTGGCCTACCGGGGCCAGGTCCACGGCGATTCCCAGTGCCTCAAGGACGTTCCGGGACGAAGTGCCGACAGCGGCAACCCGGGTAGTCCCGGGTACCAATTGGCGGGGCTGGATTCCCCGTTCGGCGGCCTTTTCAATCAGCACGCGGATGGTTGTGACGCTGCTGATGACCAACCAATCGAAGGAGCCGCCCTGGAGTTCATCCAAAGCGGCGTCCATCGGCCCTTGGTCCTCGACCCGCTCAAAGTCGATGAGCGGGAGCACCAAGGCTTCCGCCCCCTTGCCCTGCAGAATGGCAGCAAGGGGCCGGGCCCTGTCCGCGCTCCTGGTGATCAGGATGCGGCGGCCCTGCAGGGCGTGGAAGTCCGGCTGGTCAGGAAGCGGCAAGGTCCGCGATCTCCGCGGCGCCGGCGGCGAGCAACTGCTCTGCCACTTCGATGCCGAGCAGGGTGGCTCCAACTTCCGTCAGCCCGTCCGTGGCCTTCTTTTCCCTGACTGTCCGGGTCCCATCCACGGCGCACACCACTGCTTCAAGGTGCAGCATGCTGCCTTTCCGGAACGCGTAGGCACCCACGGGGGCTGCGCAGCCTGCCTCGAGCCTGGCCAGCACAGCACGCTCTGCAGTCACCGCAAGCCGGGTGTCGTCGTCGTTGAGTGCGCTCAGGGCCTGGGCAAGCACTCCTTCTCCCCCACCCGCTTGGCCGCGTTGCGGCGCATCGGATGTCCGGCATTCGATGGCAAGCGCTCCTTGCCCGGGAGCGGGGAGCATCACTGACGTTTCGAAGTATTCGGTGACGGTGTCCAGCCGGCCCATGCGCTCGAGGCCGGCGGCGGCCAGGACTACGGCGTCGAGGTCGTTGGATTTGCCCTCCACGACGTCGTCCGTGGCGTTGCCGGGCAGCCCCGGGACGCGGCCAAGGCGGGTATCGACGTTTCCGCGGATATCCAGGACCTCGACGTCGGGACGGGCAGCACGCAGTTGAGCCGCGCGGCGCGGGGAGCCCGTGCCGATCTTCGCCCCGCCCGGCAGTTCGGCCAGGGTCAGGCCGTCGCGGGCACACAACACATCCCGGACGTCCACGCGCTTGGGCGTTGCCGCAATGGTCAGCCCGGGCTCGGCGCCTGTCGGCAGATCCTTCAAAGAGTGCACGGCGACGTCGCAGGTTTCTGCCAGCAACGAATCACGGAGCGCTGCAACGAACACGCCCGTGCCGCCCATTTGGGACAGCGAACCCGTCCGGACATCACCTTCGGTCCTGATGTGGACCAGCTCCACGGGAAAGCCCCCGACGGCGGCCAAGCGGTCCGCCGTCTGCTGGGTCTGGGTGAGGGCCAGTTTGCTGGCCCTGGTCCCGATGCGGACGCTCACTTGCTGCCCTCCGGCACCGGGTAGGGGTCATGTCCGCTACCGACAGTGGCGCCTTTCTCGGCTATCACGGGCTTGGCTCCCCGGAAGTTCTCGCAGCAGTTCGGGCGGCATACGTCGTACCACGGGCCGAGGTCCGTCACGTGCGGCCGCTCGGAGATGTTGTTCTCCACTGTGCGTTCGCAGATCAGGTCCACCAGGCCGGAGACAAACGCCGCGTGGGTGCCTGGGGTCGGGACCCGGGTAGCTTCGATTCCGAGGTTTCCGCACGTCTCCAGCGCCTCGGTGTCGAGGTCCCAGGCGACCTCCATATGGTCGCTCACGAATCCAAGCGGCACGATCACCACACCGCGGACGCCTTCGGGCGCGATCGCTTCAAGGTGGTCATTGATGTCCGGTTCCAGCCACGGAATGTGCGGCGCTCCGGAACGCGACTGGTACACGAGGTCCCAGGCAACGTCCGGTGCCACTTGGTCCATGATGGCCTTGGCGTTGGCGAGGTGCTGGGCTGCGTAGGCGGAACCTTCGGCGAATTCGCGGGGTTCGTCGACGGACCGGCCCGCAGCCTCGGCGTCCCGGGTAGGGATGGAGTGGGTTGCGAACAGGACACGGATCTTGGAGTCGGGGTCCGTTTCGCCTGCGGCCGTGAGCTTTCCGCGGATCTCTTCCAGTCCGGCCGCGGTCCCTTCCAGGAACGGCTGCACTACGCCGGGGTGGTCGAAGTACTGGCGGATCTTGTCCACTTCCAGTTTGCCGTCCAAACCCGTTTCCGTCAGCGCGACGCCGATGTCCTCGCGGTACTGGCGGCAGCTGGAGTAGCAGGAGTAGATGCTGGTGGTGAGCATCAGGATGCGGCGGTGGCCGGCGTCGTAGGCGTCCTGCAAAACCGGCGCAATGTACGGGTCCCAGTTACGGTTGCCCCACAGCACAGGCAACTCGATGCCGCGGCGGGCGAGCTCACCCTCAATGGCGGCTTTGAGCTCACGGTTCTGCTGGTTGATGGGGCTGATACCGCCAAAGGCGCGGTAGTGGTGCGATACCTCTTCAAGGCGTTCGTCCGGAATGCCCCGGCCCCTGGTCACATTCCGCAGGAACGGGATGACGTCTTCCTGGCCTTCCGGACCACCGAAGGAGGCCAGCAGCACGGCGTCGTAGTTCTTCGGCTCCAGCCTTCCGCGCTCGGTCACCTGGTTCGGTTCAGTGGAGATGGGGAAAGTGCTCATGCAAGGACCTCTGCAATCTCAGCGGCGGTGACCCGGCGCCCGGTGTAGAACGGAATTTCTTCACGAACATGGTTGCGGGCCTCGGTGGCGCGCAGGTGGCGCATCAAGTCCACGAGGTCCACGAGCTCAGGTGCCTCGAGGCCGAGGATCCACTCCCAGTCACCCAAGGCAAAGGATGACACGGTGTTGGAAATGACCTGGGGGAAGTCCCGGCCCAGGAGGCCGTGGTCCCGCAGCATCTTGCCGCGCTCTTCAGCCGGCAGGATGTACCACTCGTAGGAGCGGACGAACGGGTAGACGCAGAGCCAGGTGCTGGGCTCGACGCCACGGGCGTAAGCAGGCACGTGGTTCTTGGCGAACTCCGCTTCGCGATGGACGCCCATGGCCGACCAAACGATTTCCGTTCCTGCGAAGAGCTTGCTCCGGCGGATGGCGCGGACAGCGGACTGCAGGTCTTCGGGCTTGGAGCCATGCAACCACACCATGATGTCAGCGTCGGCACGCATGGCGGACACGTCATAGCACCCCCGCACCGTCACGCCGTCCGCAGCCAGTTTCCCGGTCAGGGCTTCAAATTCCTGGGCAGCTTCGCCGCTGCGCAGGACGTCGGCAGAGCGCTTGAAAACGGTCCACAGCGTAAAAAACTGTTCTTCGTTTTCGGCAGTTTTAGTGACAGATTCGGCGGAAGTGTGGCTCATGGTTCAAGTTTGCCCCGTGCTGGCCCCTAAGTCGAAACGGATCAGTTCTACAAGACGTAGAAGTGATGCAAATCACATACTGGCGGCGTCGTGGGCCAGCTTCTTCGCTTGGGTCCGGGTGTCGGCAACCACGGCAGCAAGGCCGTTCCCGGCCAGCCATCCCCCCACGACAGCCAGGCCCTCCACAGCCCCGCAGACCCGGCGAACCTCGGCCACGCGCTGTTTGTGACCCACGGCGGCAAACGGCAGGGCACCTTCCCATCGCACGACGTCCCAGTCCACGACGTCCGCACGGGTGATGGGAACCGTGAGGAGGTTCGAGGCGTCTTCCACTGCAGCCGAAAGCAGGGACTGGTCGTCCATGACCGATGCAGACTGCCCGTCAGAGCCATCGACGCCGACCAGCCGTCCGTAGGAAAGGCGGACCACGTGGGTGCCGGGACCGGCTTCCCCGGCAAGCCAATCCCACTTGGAAGTGGCATGCGTCAGGGCCTTGGCCCTGACTCCCGGAGTTTGGGGGGCAACGAGGATTCCGGTACCGCGTGGCCGGCTGTCCAATTCGGGAAGATCCACTACCAGCGTCACCAAGCTGACCAGCGGGCCTGCTTCCGGGCGGAGTCCAGCCAGCGCCGGCACCGACTCCGCAAGCAGTCCGACGGCGGCCGGGCCGTCGAGCGCAACCACCAGCCGCCCGGCGTCGTACGTGGAATCACCAGCCGAAACCTGCCAACCGGTTCCGGCCTTGCCTATGCCGTCCACCCGCTGGCGGGTCAGCAGCACTGCCCCGCGGTCCTGCAGGTCCTTGACCAGGGCTCCGACCAAGGTGTGCATGCCGCCCTTCAGCCCCGCGACGGCGGAGCCGGCTTTGGCAGGCGCGGACCCCGCACCGCGCGCAGCCTTTCGTTGTGCTGCGACGGCAGCGGCAAGCGAGCCGTTGGCGCGGACGCCATCGCGAAGCCCGGGCGCCACCATGTCAACGTCCAACAGGGCGGGGTCGGCCGAATGGACGCCGCCCACCACGGGCTCCACCAGGCGCTCAAGGACCCGCTTGCCCATTCTCGTCCGGACCAATTGGGAAACGCTCGTCAGCTCGGCAGAGGTGCCGAGCCCGGCCGGCAGGATCCGGTCCATGGATGCGCGCAGGGCACCAAGGAAGCCCAGCGAGCGCCGGACTTCGGGGTCCCACGGGTTGGCCGGGATGCCCAGGATTCCGGTTTTCGGAAGTTCCCTGGCGCCCTCGGGCAATTGCACCCATGCGCCCCCGGGCCGCGGTGCGACAATCTGCCCGCCGATTCCCAGCTCACGGACCAGGTCGGCAACAGCGGAAGAACGGGTGGCGAATGACTCAGCCCCGCTGTCAAGGGACAAACCTGCCACGACGTGGCTTCCCACACAGCCACCCCAGGACTCCGAGGCCTCGAGAACCGTCACGGCGATGCCCGCCATCGCCAGTTCGCGGGCGGCCACCAGGCCTGAGACGCCGCCGCCTACAACCACCGCCGTAGGGCTTTGGGGCGCGGCACCTCGCGAGCGCACGACGACTACTCCGAGGGGATGGAGTGGATAAGTTCAACAACCCTGGTCAACACGGTGGGATCCGTCTCGGGCGGAACACCATGGCCGAGGTTCACTACATGTCCGGGTGCCGCGGAACCGGCCGCGATGACTTCCCGAACGTGGGCCTCCAACACCTCCCAGGGAGCAGAAAGGAGCGCGGGGTCGATGTTGCCCTGCAACGGCACGCTTCCGCCCAACCGGCGGTTGGCCTCGTCCAGGGGCAGCCGGTAGTCGACGCCGACGACATCCACGCCGACATCCCGCATGGCCACCAGGAGCTCGGAGGTGCCGGTACCGAAATGCACCAACGGCGCACCCAGTCCGCGAACGTGGCTGAGGGCCCGCGATGAGGCCGGCGCCACGAACCTGGTGTAATCAGCCAGGCCGAGGGAACCCGCCCAGGAATCGAAGAGCTGGCCGGCCGACGCGCCGGCTTCCAACTGAGCCTGCAGGAACAGGCCCGAGGCGTCGGCAGCCCAGTTGGCCAACGCCGTCCAGGTTTCAGGGTCTGCGTGCATCATGGTCCGGGGGCCCAGATGGTCCCGGGAAGGACGGCCTTCCACCATGTAGGCAGCCAGGGTGAAGGGTGCGCCCGCAAAGCCGATGAGCGGGGTCTTGCCAAGCTCTGCCACCGTGAGGCGGACGGCTTCGCGGATGGGCTCCAGCGCTTCCCAGGTCAACTCGGGCAGCGCGGCTACGTCGTCGGCAGTCCGTACCGGCTTGTCCAACACCGGCCCGACACCGGGAACGATGTCCACCCCGACGCCGGCGAGCTTGAGGGGAATGACGATGTCGGAGAAGAAGATACCGGCGTCTACATCATGGCGACGCACGGGCTGCAGCGTGATCTCTGCGGCGAGTTCAGGACGCAGGCATGAATCGAGCATGGCAACGCCCTCACGTAGCTTGAGGTACTCGGGCAGGGAACGGCCGGCCTGACGCATGAACCAGACGGGCCTGCGCGAAGGCGTACTGCCGCGGTAGGCGGTGATCAGCGGCGAGTCCGCAGTGCGGCCATCATTGAGGGGGTGGCCCGGCCCAAGCTTGCCTGCCGGGGCGTTGATGGCCGTATTGTTGGAGGGTGCCGCGCTAGAAGTCATGCCTTCGATTGTGCCGAAAATCCGGTGCAAAAGATAACGACAGGCTGTCACGTTGCACCCGCCGCCATACCCATGTGGCAGGGATCACTCCAGCTGGTGGTCATTGCCACGGCGGCACGTTGTTCTACCGCGCTACGAAAAAGCTATGATTGGTTTGCTGTGGTTCTTTTCTCATTGGTGGCTACACACGCCGACATCGACCTCGAAACCGTCGCTCAGTTGAGCAACGGTTCCTCCGAGCTGGCCTCCACCGCCCTGACGGGCTCACCGGTCGTCTCCGGAGCCGTGGTCCTGGCTACGTGCAACCGCTACGAAATCTATGGCGAAACAGCGAACGGCGCCGACGTCGAAGCCGCCCGCTCCGCCCTGGTTTCCCAGATCAGCGAACTCAGTGGACTCAATGAGCAACTCGTGTCGCGTTCCTTCAACACCCACGCGGGTCCGGACGTAACACGCCACCTCTTCGCGGTGAGCGCCGGGTTGGATTCCGCCGTCGTGGGCGAACGTGAGATCGCGGGGCAGGTCCGCCGCGCCCTGATCACCGCTCAGCAGGAAGGCACCGCAAGTCCGGGGCTGGTCCGGCTCTTCCAAGCGGCTTCCAAGACCGCCAAGGACGTTGGCGCGCAGACGGCACTCGGTTCCCGTGGCCTTTCCATTGTCTCCGTGGCACTGGACCTGGCCACCGATCTTTCGGACAATCCGGACTGGTCCACCAAGAAGGTAGTGATCTTCGGTACCGGCGCCTATGCGGGAGCCACCATGTCCCTGCTGCGCGAACGGGGCTGCTCGGACATCTCCGTCTATTCCTCCTCCGGCCGCGCGGAAACATTCGTTGCCACCCGCGGCGGAACAGCCCTCGATGCCGATTCGCTGCCCGGGGCCGTGGCAGCCGCCGACGTGATGATCGGCTGCAGCGGTTCCGACAACCGGGTTGAGGCAGAGGATCTCGCCCGCGTCAGGACCAATTCGGGAAAGCCGTTGATTGCGATCGACCTTGCACTGACCCACGACTTCGATCCCGCCGTCGGCGAACTCGACGGCGTGGAACTCCTTACCCTCGAATCAGTCCGCCTGGCTGCGCCGCAGGAGCAGGCCGAGTCGCTGTCCCAAGCCAGTGCGATCGTCAGCGGCGCCGCCACGGCTTTCGAATCAGAGCGCGAATCGCGCTCGGTGGATTCGGCCATCGTTGCCCTGCGACGCCACACCATGAACGTCCTCGACTCCGAAATGGAGAAAGTCCGCGCCCGGCACGGGTGCACTGCAGCGGCCGAGGAAGTCGAATTCGCACTTCGCCGGATGGTGAAGCAGCTGCTGCACATCCCCACCGTACGTGCCCGCGAACTGGCCTCCGACGGCCGTCAGGAAGACTACGTGGCAGCGTTGGAAGCGCTCTACGGTATCCAGGTGGAGCAGCCCCAGGCAGCTCCCGCAGCGGAGTGCCCGGTAGACCACCAGCAACTTCGCTCCGAAAGCGCCTAGCGCAAGCTTCGCCGGCTGAACCCTGCTGCCGCCCACCGCACCCGGTAGGCGGCTGTTTTCTGCCTACATGTCAGTAGACGGGCTTCTCCGGTTCCACCTCCCGCACCCAGGCGAGGATACCGCCGTCGAGATGGCTGACACGCGTGTACCCCGCCTTCCGTGCGGCCTCCAGCACTGCGGCCGAACGCGTCCCTGCCTTGCAGTGGAACACGATGTCCCGGTTCTGCGGCAGGTCAACCCAGGCCTCACCGGCCAGGATCCTTCCCTGCGGAATCAGCACGGAGCCATCGATATTCACGATGCTGTACTCGCCTGATTCCCTCACGTCCACCAGGTCAAAATCGCGCTCCCCCGCTGCACGTTCGGCCAGCATCGCGGCGAGTTCCTTGGCTGTGACGGTATGTTCGCCGTCGGTCGGGGGCGGCGGCGTAACCCCGCAGAATGCCTCGTAGTCCGTCAGTTCCGTGATGGGTTGGGCTTCGGGATCCTTGGACACCTTGATTTCGCGCCAGCTGCCGCCCAACGCGTCGAAAAGGGCAACCCGCCCCAGCAAGGAACGCCCGACGCCGGTAATCAGCTTCACTGCCTCGGTCACCATCAGCGAGCCCACTGCGGCGCACAGCATGCCGAAGACACCGCCCTCGCCGCAGGAGGGCACCGAGCCGGCGGGCGGGGCTTCGGGGTACAGGTCGCGGTAGGTGGGGCCGTGTTCTGCCCAGAACACGCTGACCTGGCCGTCAAAACGGAAGATGGAGCCCCAGACGTACGGCTTGCCGAGGATCGCTGCGGCATCGTTGACCAGGTAGCGCGTGGCGAAGTTGTCCGCACCGTCGAGGATGAGGTCATAGCCCGCAAAAAGCTCCAGCGCGTTGGACGCATCCAGCCGCTGGTTGTGCAGGACTACGGTGACCAGCGGATTGAGCTCGGCGATGGCCTTGCGTGCGGACTCGATCTTGGGTGTGCCCACATCGTGAACACCGTGGATGACCTGGCGCTGGAGGTTGCTCAGGTCAACGGCGTCATCGTCCACGATGCCCAGAGTCCCGACGCCGGCCGCGGCCAGGTACAAAAGCGCCGGAGAGCCCAGGCCACCGGCACCTATGACAAGGACTTTCGCATTCTTAAGCCTGCGTTGGCCCACCGCGCCGATTTCGGGAATGATGAGATGCCGGGAGTACCGTTCCACCTCGGCCGGCGTCAGTCCGTCGGCCGGTTCAACGAGTGGCGGCAGGACCGCGGGCGCAGTGGGGGCAGCAAGAATTGAGGCCATACCCCAATGTATGCCTGCCGATGCCGCCCGGTCATATTACCCACCGGTACAGTGGTCATAACTGCAAAGGAAAGGCGGCAGACTGTGGCTGACGGCGCACGGGCAAACGATGGGGCAGCAGCAAAGCAGGAACGGTCCGGTTCCACCCGCTCAGCAAGGTTGCCGCGGGACGAGCGCCGGGCACAATTACTGAACGCGGCATTGGAGGTTTTCGTTTCCAATGGCTTCCATGGAGCAGCCATGGATGAGATCGCCGAGACAGCCCACGTCAGCAAACCGGTCCTCTACCAGCACTTTCCCTCCAAACGGGACCTCTACATGGCGTTGCTGGACAGCCATCTGGCCGCACTGACGGAACTGATGCTCAGCGCGCTGAACTCCACCACGGACAACAAGGAACGCGTCAAGGCGGTAATGCGCGCCTATTACAAGTTCATTGCCGATGACGACCAGGCCCACCGCCTCGTCTTCGAATCGGACCTCATCAACGATCCCGACGTCAGCTCACGCCTGGAGACGTTCAACAAGACGTTCGCGGACGCAGTAGCCCATGTGATCGCCGAAGACACCAAGCTGCCGCCCCTTGAAGCTCAGT
>NZ_JAPDNV010000010.1:113796-145198 GCF_026013155.1 Paenarthrobacter sp. PAE-2
GCTGGGCCGCGGTCTGGCGGGAATGGCGCAGGTCAGCGCCCGGTACTGGCTGGAAACGGATGGAAACCTTGACCTCGATGTGGCCAGTGATCTGATCTATCGTTTAGCTTGGCGCGGAATCAGTCGATTCCCCAAAGAGTCCTAGGCTACAAATAAGGGACTGACTAAAACGTTGATTGGCTTGGAGGCCTTGTTGTGGAAGTAAAGATCGGCATTCAGAACGTTGGCCGCGAAATTGTGCTCGAATCCTCGCTCGATGCCGAGGCCGTAGGCAAGCTTGTTTCAGACGCCCTGTCCAAGGGCTCGGAATTGCGCCTCACCGATGATAAGGGCCGTCAGGTCATTGTTCCAGGCGGTGCCCTGGCCTACGTCGAGATCGGCGCTGAGGAAGTTCGTCGCGTGGGCTTCGGCGCACTCTGATCCAGAACGCCCGCAACGCTAAGGAGACCCCATGCTTTCCCTCGTCGTGATGGTGTTCGTAACCGTCGCCACCGGCTTCCTTGTGTGGGCAAACGACAAACGGCATGGCAAGTACGGCATTGCCGTCCCCGCGGGAGTATCCCTCGGAGTCGGCGCCCTCAGCTGGATCGCCTTCATTGCGGCCGGCTTCGGCTACCAGCCGGGGCTGACCTGGATTCCATGGGTCTTGCCGATCGTCCTTGGCACGGCAGCTGCGGCAGGCGTCGCGGTGTTCCTTGGCAGGACCCGGACCCTGCGGGACACTGAAGCGCTCACCAAAGCACTCCGCCTGTAGCACCTTCCCGGCTCAACCGGGCGACTAACAACTGTGGCCACCGCCCGCATGGGGTGGTGGCCACAGTCGTCAGCAGTACCTGCCGTCGCAGGCCTAGTAGGGACTCAGAGGAACTCTGCCCGGCCCTCCATCGCCGATGATGCCAGTGCGTGTTCCCTCCGTGGAATGCGGCCTGCCAGCCTGGCCAGCCTGCCTGCCTTGACGGCGTGCATGAATGCGGCACCCATCTGGACGGGGTTCTGGGCACGCGTCACCGCTGTGGCCAGGAGGACAGCGTCGCAACCGAGTTCCATGGCCAGTGCCGCATCGGAAGCAGTTCCGATGCCCGCATCCAGGACAACAGGCACGGAGGCACGGGACACAATAACTTCAATGTTGTGCGGGTTAAGGATGCCCAGGCCGGTTCCGATCGGTGCTCCGAGGGGCATGACCGCAGTTGCCCCGAGGTTTTCCAGTCGCAGTGCCAACACGGGGTCGTCATTGGTGTACGCGAAGACTTTGAAACCCCGATTGACCAGTTGTTCAGTGGCGTCGACGAGTTCAACCGCGTCCGGCAACAGCGTGTGTTCGTCCGCGATGACTTCCAGCTTCACCCAATCGGTCTCCAGTGCCTCGCGGGCCAGCTCAGCGGTGAGGACAGCGTCCTTGGCAGTGAAACAACCTGCCGTGTTGGGCAGCACCCGGATGTTGTTGTCCACCAGCAGTTGGAACAGCGAGCCCGTCTCGGCCGGCGAGTAGCGGCGCATGGCCACCGTGGTGAGCTCCGTACCGGAAGCAACCAGGGCCGCCCCCAAACCGTCCAGGCTCGGGGCACCACCGGTGCCCATAATGAGCCGCGAACTGAAGGCGACACCGTCGATTTCCAGCGTGTCAGTAGTGGTTTCGGTGTTGAGGATAGTCATGGTCAGCCTCCCTGGACTGCGGTAACGAGTTCGAGTTCATCGCCGTCGGCGAGGTTCGTTGCTGCCCACTGGCTACGCGGGACCACCTCCGCATTGCGCGCGACGGCGACACCCAGCTTGCCGCCGTCGGCCGCCTGTCCGCTCGGGTCGAGGATGCGGCCCGTAACGGACGTGACCAGGGTGCTGACGGATGCGCCATCGGCCACGGTGTGCCGGGCGCCATTGAGTGTGATGTTCATGCTGTTTCCTTGGTGGAAGCGATGGATGGTGTTGGAATGCCGCGCCCGGCGAGGGCGCCTTGCGGAGAAAAACGATCCGGACGGAACCGGACCCACCGGTCATCCGCGGAACCGTCGAGCAAGCCGGCCACGATCTGTGCGGCTATGGGGGTCAGGAGTACGCCGTGGCGGAAGAAACCCGTGGCTATGATCAGGCCCCGGACGGCGCCGTCCGGCGCACCCACCCGCCCCAGGAGCGGGGCGTTGTCCGGTGTTCCCGGCCGTGCCCGGGCTGTCACTTCGATGAGTTCCAGCTCACCGACTGCGGGGACCAGGACCTGGGCGTCCCGAAGCAGCTGGTACACGCCGCCGGCAGACACCGCATTCGATCCCGTCGAAAGCCCGTCCTCGCGTTGGGTTGCCCCGATCACCACGGTCCCGTCCTCGCGGGGCACGATGTACACCGGCACTCCCCGCACCATTCCGCGGACTGTGGAGGTCAGCAACGGCCGCAGGTCCTTCGGTACCCGGAGCCTGAGGATGTCTCCGTAAACCGGCCTGAGCGGCAGGTGCAGGTCCTCAGGAAGTCCGCCGGTCGCCGCAGCCGCCAAGCCATTGGCCAGCACGGTTTCCCTTGCCGCTACCACTTGGCCGGTGGAGAGTTCAGCGCCTACAACGCGGTCACCCTCCCACAGCAGCCGCCGGGCCGCCGCTGCCAGCTGGAACCCGCTGCTTGCGCCCGGGACCCATGTGGCATCCGACGGGGTGTGCGCGGCCAATCCGGCGAGTATGCACTCCGCCAGCCGGCGGGGGTCCACTTGGTGGTCGGCCGGGATATCGAAAGCGCATGAGATTCCGGGGCTGAGCAGCGGCTCGCGCTGCCGCGCGTCCCGCAGCATCAACGGCTCCACTGTGAGCCCCGCCGCCTGTTGCACGGAGCGCAGATCGGCGAGCGCCCGTCGATCGGCGGCATCGGCACCCACCGCGAGCGTCGACGTCGTGCTGTAGCCGGTGGTGACGCCGGTACCGGACAATCCGGACACGAACGTTGGCCACAATCTGGACGATTCGAGCATCAGTTCCAGGAGATCTTCTTCCTGGTAGTGGAGTTCGCTCACGGGGGCCAGCATCCCGGCCGCTGCAAAGGTTGCTCCACTGGCGGGGCGCGGATCGATGAGGGCCACGGAACGGCCTGTGGCCCGGATCCGGTATGCGATGCCCAGGCCGACTACGCCTGCGCCGATGACGGCAACGTCTGCTTGGATGGCTTCTGCCATTGGTTTCCTTCCCTACGCCGGTATTAGCCGGATCAGGTCAAGCGGTCGGCTCTGAAGCCCTCTCAGCCGGACGGTCATATGACGCTGTCACGGCTCCCGCAGTACGTGCCCAGTTTAGAGGAACTACTCTGGTTTCCATGACCCAGCCTGATCTCCTCACCGACGCCCGCCTCTACCTCTGCACCGATGCCCGCCGGCGGCAAGGCGATTTCGAAGACTTTGTGGACGCCGCGTTCGAAGGCGGCGTGGACATCATCCAGCTCCGTGACAAGACCCTTGAGGCCGCCGAGGAACTGGAGTTGCTCGAGGTCCTGAACAAAGTTGCCGCCCGGCATTCCAAGCTCTGGGCGGTCAACGACCGGGCTGATATCGCCCGTGTTTCCGGGGCTCCCGTGTTCCACGTGGGCCAAAAGGACCTCCCGCTGCCCGTGGCCCGGCAGCTGCTCGGGGACACCACCGCCATAGGTCTCTCCACGCATGGGCCTGATCAGGTGGACGCGGCCATTGCGGCTTCGTCGGGCAGTGCAGGACTGGACTACTTCTGCGTCGGTCCCCTCTGGGCCACACCCACCAAACCGGGCCGGACGCCAGTGGGCCTGGGCTTGGTCACATATGCCGCCGAAGCTGTGGAACGCGCAGGATCCGCCCTTCCCTGGTTTGCCATTGGCGGGATCGATCTTTCTAATGTGGAGCAGGTGGTTGCGGCAGGAGCCAGCCGCGTCGTCGTAGTCCGCGCCATCACCGACGCAGAAGACCCGACGGCGGCGGCCAAAGCGCTGCTCGAAGCCCTGGACGCCTAGGCAGTCAGTCCGAGGCCCGTCATCCGGCGCCCGTGGTGATCGGCGAGTTCCGCCGTCAACCGGCGTACCTCCGCCTTGGCCTGTCCGTCATGAAGTACGGCACGCAGGTCCGGGTGCTCCAACGCCACCCGTTGCACCTGGGTGAGGGCCTCGCCGACCAGCCTTCGGCCCCATAGGGCAAGGCGCGAAGCCAACCTGGGATCGTCCCTCAGGGCCCGCATGAGGAGGATGCGCAACGCCTCGGTGGCTTGGTCCGCAGAAGCGACTTTCCGGACGAATTGCTGTGTCCCGGCATCCAGGAAGGCGGACACCGTCCTGTAGAAGTCCGAGGACACCGTGTCGATGATGTACGCCTTCAGAACAGACTCGTACCAGTCCCCTGGCGGGGTGCGTTCGTGGAAGTGATCGAATGACGGCTGGAAGCGAAGCATGGCGTCCTCGGGGTCCCGCCCCATCTCGGTAAGCCGGCCGCTGATCAACGCATAGTTGCCGAATGCACCGACCGCGATCTTGGCAAAGGTAGCCCGGTCCCGGAGGGTAGGGGCGAAGCGGGAGTCCGCGGACAACCGCCCGAACGCTGACAATTCGCCATAGGCCATGGCTCCCAGCAGCTCTGCCGGGAGAACGTCCGCGGGAATTCCGCCAAGAGTGGACGTGCCCATGGTCCAAGACTATCCGCCGTTTTCGGGCTAGTCTGACTTTCGTGTCACATCATCGGATAGCGCCCAACGTCGACGATTCTTCCGACCGGCTCGCTGCCTCCCTGGCTGCCTTGAGGAGCGAGCTGGAACTACCCGGCGACTACCCTGCCGACGCCGAGCATGAAGCGCGCCAGGCGGTTCAAAACCTGCAGTTGCCGCCCCGTAGCCTGCTGGACGTGCCGTTCGTGACCATAGACCCCGCGACTTCCACCGATCTGGACCAAGCGCTGTTCATTCAGCGGAACGATGCCGGTTACAAGGTCCTGTACGCAATTGCCGACGTGCCGTCCTTCGTGGCCCCCGGCGGAGCCTTGGACGCCGAAACGCGGCGGCGCGGACAAACGTTCTACGCACCGGACGGAAGGGTCCCGCTGCATCCGGACGTCATCAGCGAGCATGCCGGGAGCCTCCTGGCAGAGCAGGAATGCAGCGCCTTCGTGTGGGACTTCGACCTCGACCACAACGCGGAAGTGGTCTCCATGTCCGTGGAGCGGGCCACCGTTCGCAGCCGTGCAAAGCTCAGCTACAAGGGTGCACAGAAGCAGATCGATGCGGGAACCGCCCCCGAGGTCCTCATGCTCCTGAAGGAAGTGGGCCTGAAGCGGGTCAAACTCGAGCGCAAACGCGGCGGGGCGAGCCTGAACATGCCCGAACAGGAGATCGTCCAGGTCACCGACGGCGACTACCGGATCGTGGCTGCTCCCTCGCTGCCGATCGAGGACTGGAACGCCCAGATGTCCCTGATGACCGGAATGGCTGCGGCCCAATTGATGCTCGACGGCAAGGTGGGCATCCTGCGGACCATGCCGGCCCCTGATGAGCGCTCCTTACTGCACTTCAAGCGCCAAACCCAGGCCCTCGGAAAACCGTGGGACGGCGACATCAGCTACGGCGAGTACCTCCGGACCCTCGATGGTTCGGATCCGAAGCAATTGGCCATCCTCCACTCCGCCGGCATGCTGTTCCGGGGCGCGGGCTACACCCCGTTCGACGGTGAGGTACCGGAGAACGTCGTCCAGTCCGCCATCGGGGCCCCGTACGCGCACACCACTGCTCCACTCCGCAGGCTCATTGACCGTTTTGTCCTGGTGATCTGCGAAGCCCTCAGCAACGGCCGGGAGATCCCCGCCTGGGCACGGGAAGCGCTGCCTGACCTGCCCGGGATCATGGCTGCTTCCGACTCATTGGCAGGCCGCTTGGAGCGAATGGCCCTGGACACCGTGGAAGCCGCGCTCGCGGCAAACCACGTAGGTCAGGTATTCGACGCCGTGGTGATTTCCGGGTCCAAGCCGTCCAACGGGAACGGCAACGGCAATGGCCCCTACGGCACCGTGCAGATCGCCGAACCTGCCGTCACTGCCCGATGCGATGGTGAGCTGGTGTCCGGAACCCAGGTGCGCGTGCGCCTGGTGAAGGCCGACATCACCGGCCGGGTGATCAGGTTCGAACTGGCCGAATGACACCTAGTGGGCCAGGGAATCCGCGGTGTCGGGCCGCTAGGGCCTCAGGGATTTCGGCCGCAACGGGGTTTTTGTGCGGCACAGGATAGACTGGGACAGTAGTAATGGATGCCCGGTCGTTGATTCAGTTAATTTTTGAACTCAACAAGCCCGCCCCTACGCGATCTTGAGATGTGCCCGCTGGTCCCCAGTGCCAGTACTTAGATAGCCCGCGATCGGCTTCCACTGGAAATGCTTGCGCCAGTTCGTGCTCCGGTACAGCTTTGCCGCCGTTGAGCATGCAGCGCCTGCCCAAATGAATAAGGAAACTCCCTGTGAGTGAATTGCACACCCATGAAGTCCTGACGGACTCCACCGGAACCGAGACCATCGAACCCGAGGAAACGATCACCTCGGACGAGACCCCCCACGAGATCGAAGAGAAGTCCTTCGCCGACTTCGACGTCCGCGCGGACATCGTCGAGTCCCTCGCCGACGCCGGAATTACGCACCCGTTCCCGATCCAGGCCATGACGCTTCCCGTGGCCCTGGGCGGCCATGACATCATCGGCCAGGCGAAGACCGGAACGGGCAAGACCCTGGGCTTCGGCATTCCGGTACTCCAGCGGATCGAAGGCCGCGATGACCCCGGATACGCCAAACTTGCCGTCCAGGGTGCACCCCAGGCCCTGATCATCGTCCCGACCCGCGAGCTTGCGGTCCAAGTGGCCAACGACCTCCAGACGGCCTCGCGCAAGCGCAACGCCCGCATCGCCACCATCTACGGCGGACGTGCCTACGAACCGCAGATCGATGCCCTCCAGAAGGGCGTGGAGATCGTGGTGGGTACGCCCGGACGCCTGATCGACCTGTACAAGCAGCGCCACCTGAGCCTCAAGAACGTCAAGATGGTAGTCCTCGATGAGGCCGACGAGATGCTCGACCTCGGCTTCCTGCCGGACGTCGAGACCCTCATCGCCGGCACTCCCCCGGTCCGCCAGACGCTGCTCTTCTCGGCTACCATGCCCGGCCCGGTCATCGCCATGGCCCGCCGGTACATGACCCAGCCCACGCACATCCGCGCTGCAGACCCCAATGACGAGGGCCTGACCAAGCGCGATATCCGCCAGCTCATCTACCGTGCGCACAGCATGGACAAGACTGAAGTCGTTGCCCGGATCCTGCAGGCCAAGGACCGTGGCCGCACCATCATCTTCACCAAGACCAAGCGCACCGCCGCGAAGGTGTCCGAGGAACTCGTGGACCGCGGCTTCGCGGCAGCGGCCATCCACGGTGACCTGGGCCAGGGAGCCCGCGAACAGGCGCTGCGTGCCTTCCGCAACAACAAGGTGGACGTGCTCGTCGCAACCGACGTTGCCGCCCGCGGCATCGACGTCGAAGACGTTACCCACGTCATCAACTACCAGTGCGTCGAAGACGAAAAAATCTACCTGCACCGCGTAGGCCGCACCGGCCGTGCCGGAAACAAGGGTACGGCCGTGACGTTCGTGGACTGGGACGACGTACCCCGCTGGGCGCTGATCAACAAGGCACTGGGGCTCAACGTCCCCGAACCGGTTGAAACCTATTCCTCCTCCCCGCACCTCTACACCGACCTCGACATCCCCGAGGGCACCAAGGGACGGCTGCCCCGCAACAAGCGGATGTTGGCAGGCGTGGACGCCGAGGTCCTGGAGGACCTGGGCGAGACAGGCAAGAAGAACTCCCGCTCGCGCAGCGGAGGCCGCCAGGGCGGATCCGGTCGCGATGGTGGCCGCACCCGTGACGGGAAGTCCGCAGACTCCGCCGGCTCCAAGGGCGAGGGTGGACGCAACCGCACGCGCCGCCGTCGTACCTCCGAGGCAGAGGGCACCACGACCACTGGCACCGCTGCTCCCCGCGAGTCCGCCGAGGGTGCATCGGAGAAGCCGGCGCGTACCCGCCGCACCCGCACCCGTCGTCGCAACGGCGAGGTAGTTTCCGGCGAGGCCGCAGGCACCACGCCTGCCACCACCGAGGCCTAACCGGACGGCGATGGCTGAAACTGTTTGGGCGCCGGACGGCAGCAACCTGGTGGTACATGCGGACAACGCATCGTTCCTCCCCACGCTGCCGGACGGCGCCTTCACACTCATCTACGTGGATCCCCCGTTCAACACCGGGCGGGTCCAGCGGCGCCAGGAAACGCGCATGGTCCGCAACGCGGACGGTGACGGTGACCGGGTGGGCTTCAAAGGCCGTTCCTATGACACCATCAAGGGCGCCCTGCACAGCTACGACGACGCCTTCAGCGACTACTGGTCCTTCCTGGAACCAAAGCTGGTGGAAGCGTGGCGGCTCCTGGCCGATGACGGCACACTGTACCTGCACCTGGACTACCGCGAGGTGCACTACGCCAAGGTCATGCTCGACTCCATTTTTGGCCGCGAGTGCTTCCTCAACGAGATCATCTGGGCCTACGACTACGGTGCGAGGGCCAAGAACCGCTGGCCCACCAAACACGACAACATCCTTGTGTACGTGAAGAACCCGGCCAAGTACCACTTCGACAACGAGGAAGTGGACCGGGAGCCGTACATGGCGCCGGGGCTGGTAACGCCCGCAAAACGCGAGCGCGGCAAGTTGCCGACCGACGTCTGGTGGCACACCATCGTCTCCCCCACGGGCCGCGAGAAAACCGGCTACCCCACGCAGAAACCCGAGGGGCTCATCCGCAGGGTAGTGACAGCTTCAAGCCGCAAGGGTGACTGGTGCCTGGACTTTTTCGCCGGTTCCGGAACGCTCGGCGCTGTTGCCGGCAAACTCGGCCGGAAGTTCGTGTGCGTGGATCAGAACGAACAGGCGATCGAAGTCATGCGCAAACGGCTGGGAACCAAGGCGGTCTTCCACACCGCTCCTGCTTCCCCTGACGGATCGGGCGGCTCCCTTGACGGGTCAGGCAGCGCCCTTAACGAAGGCCTGCACAGCGTCGGCGATCATCTGCACGGCAATAGCTGACAGCAGCAGACCGGCAATCCTCGTCACGAGTTCCACGCCGTTTTCGCCCAGCACGCGTTGGACGACGCCGGCGAAGCGCATGGCGAGGTAGAGCGAAACGAGCACAGCTGCAATCCCCGCGCCCACAGCCAGGTATTCGGACAGCTCAGTGGACTGCTGCACGAACACCATGACTGCCACGATGGCGCCGGGGCCGGCCATCAGCGGCGTCCCCAACGGCACAAACGCCACGTTCTTGTACTTGGCGGCGTTCTCTTCCCCGCTGGTGCTGCCGGTCAGCAGCTGCAGGGCGATCAGCACCAGCAGGAGTCCTCCTGCTCCCTGCAAAGCAGCCAGGGAAATGTGCATGTAGTTGAGGATGGACTGGCCGAAGATCGCGAACACGACGATGACGCCGGTGGCCACCAGCAGCGCCTGCAGGGCTGAACGGTTCCTGTCCTTGGCGCTCATCTGTGCCGTCAGGGACATGAAGATCGGCACGGTTCCGGGCGGGTCCATGATGACGAACAAGGTGACGATCACGGACGCCAGCAACTGCAGGTCCATCAGCGGACCACAGTGCTTCCCGTGCCCAGCTCCTCGATCCTTTCCAGGACGGCCGGATCAGTGAGGTTCTCGCCCAGCAGGTTGGGTTTGCCGGTGCCGTGGTAGTCGGAGGACCCGGTGATCAGCAGGCCGTGTTCGGCTGCGAGGTTGCGGAGGAACTTCCGTCCTTCTTCCGGATTGTCGCGGTGATCGATTTCCAGGCCCAACAGCCCGGCGTCGATCATCTCCCGGTACGTCTTGTCCCCCACGATGCGGCCACGCGAAGACGCAACGGGATGGGCGAACACGGGCACGCCGCCGGCGGCCCTGACAAGCCCGACGGCGAGTGCCGGGTCAGGTGCGTAGTGCTGGATGAAGTAACGCGAATGCGAGGTGAGGATGCTGTTGAAGGCCTCAGACCGGTCGGCAACCACCCCGGCGGCCACCAAGGCGTCGGCTATATGCGGCCGACCCACCGTAGCGCCCGGGGCTACATGGTGGATGACGTCGTCCCACGTCAACGGGTAATCCTCGGAGAGCAGGGTGACCATGCGCTCGGCACGGGTGAGCCTGGCGTCCCTGGACTTGTTGATTTCCTCCAGCAGGCCGGGGTGGGTGGGGTCGTGGAGATAGCTGAGCAAGTGGACGCTGATGCCCTTGTCCGTGCGGCACGAGATTTCCATGCCGGGGACGAAGGCGAGGCCATGCTGGACTGCCGCTTCCGCCGCCTGGTCCCAACCGTCGGTGGAGTCGTGATCCGTCAGCGCCACGGCGTCCAATCCGGCCTTGGCAGCTGACCGGATCACCTCGGCCGGGGTTTCGGTTCCGTCGGAAACATTCGAGTGCGCATGCAGGTCAATCCTCACTTTCCCAGCCTATGGGATGGCGGCTTGTTCAGCGTGTTGCGCCGTGGGCCTCCTCATGGCGCACCGTGGGCCTCCCCACGGAGCAGCCGTTGGCCGCGCCATGGCGCAGCCGTTGGCCTCCTCTTGGAACTGGTGGGACGATGTAACGGTGAATGATGCCAAAAACTCCCAGCACATGGACTCCGCTGAGTCCCAGCCACTGCAAGAGCGCGTCAACAACCGCTCGCAGCGGCCCACGTCCGATGCCTTCAAGGCGTTCATGGCCAGCAATTGGGCGCCGGCCCCGCAGGTGACCCCTGCGCGTGACGCCGTCGCAGACCACGCCGCCCGCCGCCGTCGTGCCATTTCCGAGAAGTTCAAAGGCGAACGGCTTGTTATCCCGGCCGGTCCGTTGAAGGTCCGCTCCAACGACTGCGACTACCGCTTCCGCCCGCATTCGGGCTTCGCCCACCTCACCGGCCTCGGCCTGGACCACGAGCCGGATGCCGTCCTCATCCTTGAGCCGGTGGCAGAAGGCAAGGGCGACGACGGCGGCCACCACACCGCGACGCTCTACTTCCGTCCGCTGGCGGGCAGGGACACCGAACAGTTCTACGCTGATTCCCGTGCCGGTGAGTTCTGGATCGGCCCCCGGCCGACGCTCGCGGAGTTCGAGGCCCGCCTGGGGCTGCCCACAGCCCACATTTCCGAACTTGAAGTGGCCATCACCAAGAACGTCGGCGCACCGGAGATCGGCGGCATTTCCATCCGCCTGGTGCGCAAGGTGGACGAGAACATCGACGCCCTGGTGGACACGGCCCGCTACAACACTGCCAAGGACCCCGAGAACCTTGACCTGGGCGAACTCGATGCCTTGGACGAGAAGCTCAGCGAAGCCCTTTCAGAACTCCGCCTCATCAAGGACGAATGGGAGGTGGAGCAGATGCGGATCGCCGTCGCGGCCACCGTGGAAGGTTTCGCCGACGTCGTCCGTGCACTTCCCCGCGCCCTGACCCACAAACGCGGCGAACGCGTCGTGGAAGGCGCGTTCTTTGCCAAGGCGCGCGAAGAAGGCAACGAACTGGGCTACGACACCATCGCAGCTTCAGGGAACAACGCCACAGTGCTGCACTGGAACCGCAACACGGGAACGGTCGACGCCGGCGATCTGCTCCTGCTCGACGCCGGCGTGGAAGCTGACTCCCTCTACACCGCCGATGTCACCCGGACCCTGCCGGCGAACGGCAAGTTCACCGACATCCAGCGGAAGGTCTACGAAGCAGTGCTCGACGCCGCCGACGCCGGTTTCGCCGCTGCCCGTCCGGGAGTGAAGTTCCGCGAGATCCACACGGCAGCCACCACGGTGCTCGCCGAGCGCCTGGCCGAGTGGGGCCTGCTGCCGGTCTCCGTGGAGGAAGCGATCAGTCCCGAAGGCCAGCAGCACCGCCGCTGGATGCCGCACGGCACCAGCCACCACCTGGGCTTGGACGTCCACGACTGCGCCCAGGCCAAGCGGGAACTTTACCTGGATGGTGAGCTCGCCGAGGGCATGGTCTTCACGATCGAACCCGGCCTGTACTTCAAGGCCGAGGACCTCGCCATCCCTGCTGAATACCGCGGCATCGGTGTACGGATCGAGGACGACATCCTCATGACGGCGGATGGCCCGGTGAACCTGAGCGCCGCCCTCCCCCGCAAGGCCGACGACGTCGAGGCCTGGATGGCGGGAATCTACCAGGAGGGCTAGTTCCCAGCGTGGAAGAAAGCCGAAGGGGCCACCGGGATAATCCCGGTGGCCCCTTCGCTTTAATATTGCCCGCCTGCTACTACCTGCCTGCTTACTGCCTGCCGGCGTCGTGCTCGGAGGCTTCAGGTGACTCTTGGCCGGCTTGGTTCTGGCCTGGCTGCGGCCGGCCATTGTCATCGCTGCCCTGGTGGCTGTGCCGGGACTGCTGGCTCTGCTGGGGCTGTTGGCCCTGCTGCGGTTGCCCTTCGGGAACCCTGATGCCGTACTGGGGACGTCCGTCCGGCAGGTCCGGGTACCGTGCTGATGACGGTGCAGGCGCCGGGGCGGGCTGCGCAGGACGCGGTTCAGGTTCCCCGGGCTGCGGGGCGCGCTGGCCGTAGGGGTCGTTCCAAGTGGAGGGGCGATCCGGGGCCCGGCCCGGCTGCTGGAACGGCTGGGACGGCTCCTGGCGCGAAGCGTAGCCCTGTCCCTGTCCCGCGGCCTGCGCCGGATTCATGGGCAACTGCTGGAGGAGGCGCCGGGCCTCATTGGCAGCTTCGAAAGCCACGATGACGTCATAGTTGGTGGCCACCACCTGGCTGGTGGACGTGAAGTCACGCTTACCCCGCTGGGTGGCATAGGTGACAATGCCGAACAGCATGAAGAAGGCCGCGCCCATGAGCACCGAGGTGATGATGGAGAACGGACCGCCGCCCGGCGTGAAGAAGGACAACATGACGCCAACGAAGAGGCCGAACCACATGCCGCTCAGGGCACCTGACAGGGCAACCCGCGGGTAGCTGAGCCTGCCCGTGACGCGCTCCACCATTTTGAGGTCGTTGCCGACGATGGACACCAGCTGCACGGGGAACTGCTGGTCTGCGAGGTAGTCCACCGCCTTCTGGGCATCCAAATAGGAAGTGTAGGAGCCTACGGTGTCACCTTGCGGGACGCTCCGGGCTTCTTCGACGGCTTTTGGACCACCAAAAATGTTAGACATAGCCCCATTGTGTCGCATGGAGATGTGCAGGAGCTGGAATTCAGCTAAAAGAGAGCAGACTCGGTAGCCTGTAAATATGAGCACACATCCCTCACGCGTCTTTGTTGCGCGCCTGCTCGGCTTGGACGTCTTCGACCCCATGGGCGATCGTCTTGGCCGCTTGCGGGACGTCGTTGTGCTCTCCCGGGGCACCCGCGGAGCTCCGCATGTTGTGGGCATTGTTGTTGAAGTTCCCGGCAAAAAGCGCGTGTTCGTTCCGATGACCCGGATCACGTCCATAGACCAGACGCAGATCATTTGCACCGGCCTGGTGAACCTGCGGCGCTTCGAGCAACGCGGGGCGGAAACCCTGGTGGTGGCCGAAATGTTCGATCGAAGGGTCACCTTGGCCGACGGCAGCGGGGACGCCACCATCGAGGACATCGCCATGGACCAGCACCGGTCCAAGGACTGGTTCGTGAGCAAGCTGTTTGTACGCCGCGGCCACTCGTTGTCTCCCCTGAGCCGGCTGCGGCGAAATGAAACACTGATCATCGACTGGGCCGACGCCGTCACCGGTGCCCGCACCGAACCGCAGGCGGCAACGCAGTTCGTGGCAACGCACGAAGACCTCAAACCGGCCGACTTCGCAGAAGCGCTCCAGGAGATGAGCGACAAACGCCGCTTCGAGGTGGCCAGCGAGCTGCAGGACGAACGGCTGGCCGATGTTCTCCAGGAGCTCCCGGAAGACGACCAGGTGGAGATCCTTTCCGCGCTGGACCTGGAACGCGCTGCCGACGTCCTTGAGGAAATGGATCCGGACGACGCCGCCGACCTTTTGGCGGAACTCCCCACGGCCCAGGCAGAGGAACTCCTGCAGCTGATGGAACCCCAGGAAGCAGAAGACGTCCGCCGCCTGCTGGAATATGACGAAGACACTGCCGGCGGTCTGATGACCCCCGTTCCCGTCATCCTGCCGCCCGAAGCCACGGTCGCCGAGGCCCTCGCGCACGTCAGGCGCGAAGAACTGTCGCCGGCGCTGGCCTCGTCCATCTTCATCACGCGTCCGCCGCTGGAGACTCCCACCGGCCGGTTCCTTGGTGTGGTCCACATCCAGCAGCTGCTGCGCTTCCCGCCTCCGGAACCACTCGGGAACCTCGTGGACAAGAACCTGGAACCCCTTTCGGACCAGGCCCACATCAGTGAAGTAGCCCGGACGCTGGCCACTTATAACCTGAACTCCCTTCCCGTCGTCGACGACGATGGCCGCCTTGTGGGGGCGGTGACTGTTGATGACGTGCTGGATCACCTGTTGCCGGATGATTGGCGCGCCCACGAGGACGACGCCCCTATAAGGAAACTTGGAGGCCGCATTGGCTGATAACACCGCCACACGTTCAACCAAGTCCTCTGACCGGATGGCAAGCAGCCTCGACACTCCGCTCAGCGGCAGGAAACGCATCCTCCCCAAGTTCTCCCCCAACCCGGACGCGTTCGGGATCGCGACGGAGGGCTTTGCCCGCTTCATGGGCACGCCGCAGTTCCTTCTGTACATGACCATCTTCTGTGTCTTCTGGCTGGCGTGGAACACCTTCGCGCCCACTGAATGGCAGTTCGACCGGGTGGAACTGGGCTTCACGCTCCTGACGCTCATGCTGTCCCTCCAAGCTTCCTACGCCGCTCCGCTCCTGCTCCTTGCCCAGAACCGGCAGGACGACCGGGACCGCGTGTCCCTCCAGCAGGACCGCCAGCGGGCCGAACGGAACCTCTCCGACACCGAGTACCTCACCCGGGAACTGGCCTCACTGCGCATCGCCCTGCGCGAAGTGGCTACCCGCGATTACGTCCGCGCGGAGCTGCGCAGCCTCTTGGAGGACATCATCGATGCCCAGGAGGAACTCCGGGACGGCGAGGCAGCATCGGAGGAGGGCGAATCGGCAAGCGAACGGGTGAAGGAAAAGCTGAAGGAAAAGCGGGACAAGTCCCGTGGTCCGCGCACGCAGCAGCTGCCCAAGGTCCGGCCCCGGCGGAATGCTCCGTCGCAGTCCAGCCCCAAACCATCGACATCCGATCCCGAAAGCCGAGCCTGACCCCATGAGCACCCCCGCCACTGAGGCGCTGCAAGCTGCCCTGGCGACCGTCATCGACCCTGAGCTGCGGCGCCCCATCACGGAACTGGGCATGGTGGAGTCGGTAGCAGCCGGTGATGACGGCACCGTTCAGCTTGTTGTCCTCTTGACCATTGCGGGATGCCCGCTCCGCGAGACGATCACGTCAGATGCCACGGCGGCGTTGTCACAGGTTCCCGGGGTTAAGGCCGTGGACGTGGAGCTGAAGGTCATGACGCCGGAACAGCGCGACGCCCTCAAGGAACAGCTCCGGGGTCCCGGCGGCCAGCGCGGTATCCCCTTCACCAAGCCCGAATCGCTGACGAAGGTCTACGCCGTGGCCAGCGGAAAGGGCGGCGTTGGCAAGTCCTCTGTCACTGTGAACCTTGCCAGTGCCTTGGCGGCCCAAGGCCTGCGCGTGGGCATCGTGGACGCGGACGTCCATGGGTTCTCCGTCCCGGCGCTCATGGGCATCACGCAGAAACCCACCCAAGTGGACGACATGATTCTTCCCCCGGTGGCCTACGGCGTGAAAGTCATCTCCATTGGGATGTTCGTCGCCGGCAACCAGCCCGTTGCCTGGCGGGGTCCCATGCTGCACCGCGCTTTGGAGCAGTTCCTCACGGACGTTTATTTTGGGGACCTGGATGCGCTCTTCCTGGATCTGCCGCCGGGCACCGGAGACATTGCCATTTCCGTGGCGCAACTCTTGCCCAACGCCGAGATCCTGGTGGTCACCACGCCCCAGGCTGCCGCCGCGGACGTGGCCGAACGAGCCGGGACCATCGCCACCCAGACCGGACAGAAAGTGGCCGGCGTCATCGAGAACATGTCCTTCCTGGAAATGCCCGACGGCGGCCGGATGGAATTGTTCGGAAGCGGCGGCGGGGAGGTCCTCGCCGAGCGGCTCAGCAGCGCTGTGGGGGCGGAAGTTCCCCTGCTGGGACAGATACCTTTGGACATCGAACTGCGTGAGGGCGGGGATGCCGGCAAGCCCGTGGTCCTGTCCATGCGGGAGACCGCTGCGGGCCAGGCCATGAAGGCTATCGCCGCAAAGCTGGCCACCCGGCCACGGGGATTGGCGGGGATGCCCCTGGGGATCCAGCCCCGGTAGCAGCGGGAGCTTCCTGTTCCTAGGTAGCCTCGGTGTCGAACGGAGCAGGTTCGCCGGGAGCGAGGCGTTCGATCACGCGTGAAGGAGCCTGGGCCCTCGCAGGTGCTGCCGAAGCAACGGTCGCAGCAGCTGCGGCAGCTCCGGCCGCGGGGGCTCCGGCGCTGACCGGTTTAGTGTCGTCCTCAAAGAGGGCATCCTTGATGATGCGCCGGGGATCGTACTGGCGGGGATCGTATTTCTTCCAGTCGACGTCATCGATGTCGATGCCGACTTCTTCTTTGATCTGTTCCCGGGCACCGGACGCCATCCGGCGTACTTCCTTGACCAGGTTGGCGAGCTTCTGCGTGTATTCGGGCAAACGGCTCGGTCCGATGATGAGTACGCCGATGATCAAGAGGACTATGAACTCCGGGCCGTTGATTCCAAACACGTTACGAAGATTACCCTGTCTGTGAACCCGCTCATAAACCAGCGGGATGAATGAGGGTGCGCAACCCCCGGAGCAGCCGTTCGAACCAGGTTTCGGAGGTTCCGCCGGCTGCTTGGTGGGCCATCGAGTCGGCGGCGCGGACCAGTTCAGGAACGGCGTCGTCTGCTTTCTCCGCAGGCAAGTCGGACGAGTAGCTCAGCACGGCGGCCGACGTGCGGTACACGGCTTTCCATGGGTTGCCCTGGCTGAGTGACAATTGCGCGGAAGTGGCGCCTGCAGCAGCCGACGCGTTCGGGACCGGCAAGTGCTCTTCCATGACCGTCGCGTGATGGGTCCCGTTTTCAAGACGGATCTCCACGGCAGGATGGCCGTTGTGCCGGGTCACCTCGGCTGAAACCACCTGAAACCCCATCCCCGACAGTTCGGGGCATGCCCAGCCTTGGGAGCGCAACGAGTCCAGCTCGGACGGACCGAGGACGCGGCCCGACTCCGGGACCGGATTGGACGTGGCCCGTTCCGTGGGGCCTCCGAGCATCGCTGCCATCGACGACGCGCCGGCGTTACGGACCGCTCCGGCATCGTAAACCGCGTCTCCAGCCACGGTGTAGGCGGCCAGGGCCAAGGCGCCGGCGCTCACGGCAAGAGTCCCGGCAGCTATTCCGGCGGTCCTGATGCTGCGCCGTGAAGTGCGCCTTACGAGCGGGTCGGCGGTGGCGGTTTGGTCCGCAAGCAACTGGGTCTGCTGGAGCAGCCGCCGGGTCAGGTCAGGGCTGGCTTCGGGGACCGCCGCACCGCGAAGGCGCTCCAGATACTGCCGCTCACGGTGCATTGCGGACCGGCACTCAGGACACAGCTCAACGTGCTCCGGATGACGCGTGTGGCGCAGGCCGCCCGCTTTGGACCGGGGCGGCGGACCCGGTAGGAATTTCCGACGAGGCATTGACTTCCTAGAGAATGCCGGCGATCCGGGGCATTTTCAGACGTGGCTTGCGCGCAGCAGCCGAGCGGGGGTCGCGGTGCGCGAGCTTCTCGCGAAGCATGGTGCGGCCCCGGTGGATGCGGGAGCGGACAGTGCCCAGTTTCACGCCAAGAGCTTCTGCGACCTCGTCATAGGAAAGGCCCTCAAGATCGCAAAGAACGACGGCGGCCCGGAAGTCGGGCGGCAGTTCCTCCAGGGCGCGCTGGACGTCGAGGTCAAGATTGTTGTGCTCGTAGCTCTGCTCGGGGCCGGGTTCACGGCCGGGAAGGCGGGACTCGGCGTCCTCGGCCAAGGCATCGAAGCGGATACGGCTCTTACGCCGGGCCTGGTCCAGGAAGAGGTTGGTGGTGATGCGGTGCAACCAGCCATCGAGGGTTCCGGGCTTGAAGTTCTCCAGCGAACGGAAGACGCGGACGAAGACCTCTTGGGTGAGGTCCTCGGCGTCGAACTTGTTGCCTGTCAGGCGGTACGCGAGGCGATAAACCTTGGCGGAGTGGTTGGCAACCACTTCCTCCCAGCTGGGCATGACCCAGTCAGTCGCAGCCTCGTGGCTCTCCGATATTTGGACTGGCGCAGCATTCGATGCCGGCATCGTCCACTCCCCTCAAACTGTGGTTCACCTATTTCGGTGCCGGCCGCCGCGTGGATGACCGGACCAATATCATCCCAAGAATTTCTGGGAATTTCCTGACTGCAGCAGCTTTTTCCCGGACGGCATACCACCGGTTCCGCCGGTGCCGTAGAGAACACACGCAGGCACGGGGCCGAACGCCGGAGTAGCGTGCGCGAACACAGTAGTCTGGAGGGTAAATCCCCTACACGCGGAAAGCGAACCCTTCATGAGCGCCGACAAGTCAACCAGCTGGTCCTACGCAGAGAACCTGCCTGCTGAGGACGAGGTTTTGTTGCGCGCCCGCGAGCGGTCCTTCGAACTCGGTGTGACCCCCGTCAGCCAAGGCGTGGGCGCGGTCCTGACCGTTCTGGCGGCCGCTTCCAAAGCCCAGACCGTGGTGGAAGTCGGTGCAGGAGCCGGCGTTTCCGGTGTCTGCCTGTTGCGCGGCTTGGGACGCCAAGCCGTACTAACCACCATCGACCTGGATGTCGAACACCTCAAGGCGGCCCGGCAGGCGTATCTGGAGTCAGGCTCCCCGGCGAACCGGATCCGCACCATCTCCGGGCGGGCGGCAGACGTATTGCCCCGCCTGACGGACAATGCCTATGACCTGGTTTTTATTGACGCAGACAAAGCAAACTTCCCTAAATACGTCGAGCAAGGAATACGGTTGCTCAAATCCAAGGGAACGCTTGTAGTCAATGATGCCTTGGATAAGGACCGGGTCTCCAATCCCGCAGCCCGCGATGCCACCACCACGGTTCTCCGGCAGGTAGGTAAAAGCATTCGCGAGGACGACCGCCTGGTTTCGGCAATGCTGCCCACCGGAGACGGCCTGCTGGTAGCGGTCAAAAAATAGGAATTTCTTTTAGGCAATGAATAAAAGACCTCGGATCCCGGTCCGGGCCTTAAACCCAAAAGCAGCGCCCGGTGACGGCCGGACGCTGCTCCTAAACGTTTCTATTCGGTGACGCCTACCAGGCACTCCTTGAGGTTTTGGGCCTCTGCGGCATTCAGCTCCACCACCAACCGCCCGCCACCTTCAAGCGGCACGCGCATAATCAAGCTGCGGCCCTCTTTGGTCACTTCCATAGGGCCGTCGCCAGTACGTGGTTTCATAGCCGCCATTAGGAAAATCCCCTCCATTTGTCCCAAGTCACGCCCAACCCGGCCGGGCTGGATCCGCGTCGCAATTGCAGCCGGCGGCAACGCTTGGGAGGCCGCCTTGGCCGGGCACAATATGTGCTTTTGTCCTTGCTTGTATTCCATTATCCCGTACTTACCCGCCCGTAGCGAATCAATGGAATGCCTTACGGAGGATAGTCGCCGCCGCCGGGCAATTGCGCCCATGCCCACAGCCACACCACCCAGACGATTTGGAGGAGGAGGAACATGAGCACCACGGCGCCCCTGTATGCCTTCGATCTGGAGAGCAGGGCAGCGCCAAGCGCCAACGGAAAGAGCGGCAGGAGCATCCTGAATGTACTGGTCTGCGGGTGGAGGAAAACCAGCAAGTAGCCCATGTAAGCGGCGCACCACAACCTCAGTTCGGTCCCCAGGGCACGGACCGGCTTTGAAATCATCACAAGGACGAACAGTCCGGCGAAGACGAAGGGGGCCAAGACGCCGAGGACGGGCCCGAACAACATTCGCCCGGCATCGAACCAAGGCTTAAAAGGAACCAGGTCGTCCCCTCGCCATGCCGTCTCCGTGCGCGTGTAGGCGGTCGGGTCCCCGGTGACAGCCCACGCGATAACGGGCCAGGCCAATGCGCCGGCGCCAGTAGTCACCACCAGCGCTGCCAGGGACAACAGCTTCGGTGTGGCGACGGCGTCGCTCACCTCACGGGCGGGGCCGAAGCGCCGCCAGAGGTGCCATACCAGGAGGAGGCCCACCATCGCAGCGAACGGAACGCCGGTTGGTCGGGAAAAACACATCAACAGCACCACAGGAACAGCGGCAAGGTAGTGACGCCGTACCACCAGGAGCAACGATGACGCCAGCAGCAGGAGATTGAGGGACTCAGCGTACGGAACTTGGAGAATGGGCGAGACCGGGAAGGTCGAAACAAAGACGACGCCCCACATCGCAGTGCGTCGACCGGTCACTTCCCGGAAGAGCTTGAAGATCACCAGGGCGGCACCCAATCCGGCCACCATGGCGATCGCCGTCAAGGACTGGAGCGTCCCGAGCCCGGTTATCGCGCTCAGGCCCCTGCCCAGGAAGGGGAAGAGCGCGTAAAAGGCCCAGGCGTTTTCTTTGACGACGCCGTTTTGGTCGACGGGCAAGGTGGCCGGATAGCCATCCTCCGCCGCCCGTTGGTACCAGCGTCCGTCCCAAATGGTGATGAAGTTCCAGTAGTCAGGGGCCGGGGGAAACCACGGGTTGGTTCCCTGATGGATGGCTGCTGCCATGAAGATGGCGGCACTGACGAGCCGCGCGGCGACGAAAACCAGGGAAACCTGGAGCCACCAAGGCCACGCCGCCATCGCGGCTCCTGCCCGGACAACTGCGCCTGCGAGGTGCTTCGTTGCTCCCTCCGTGGCCGCCGGGGTTCCGGCTGCCCGGGAGGGAACCTGGTTGTTCACTGCGTGGCCCTCAGGTTTTCGCCACCCTCGGCCTGCGACTTCAGCTGATCCCGCAGCCGCTCAATTTCGCGGTCCTTTGCCAGCAACTGGTCCCTTAGTTGGTCCAGGACCTGGTCTACCTGGTCCATCCGGTATCCGCGAAGGCCGAGCCCAAAACGAACGTTGTCCACGTCGGCTGCGCCCGCTTGCTCCGGCAGGAGGACTGGCGGCAGGTTGGGGGTTGGTTCGTCCAAGCCGGCTCCCATCGAGCGGCCCCGGACGATTCCGGCTCCGAAATACAGACCTGCCCCGACGAGGACGATCGCGAAAAATACCAGAAAAGAGCTCACAGCACCATCGTGCCAGAAGCAGTTGCCTACTCCGGGCGTTGCTCCCCCGTCGGCGTGGGCAGGGGTTCGCCGTGAAGCACACGGTGTACCGCGTCTGCGGGGTCATCCACCAACTGGATCAGGTCAAGGTCCTTTTCCGACACCATGCCCTCGGCCACCAGCGTGTCACGGATCCACTCGATCATCGGGCCCCAGAACCGGACGCCCAGAAGGACGATCGGGAATGATGTCACTTTGCGCGTCTGGACCAGCACCATGGCCTCGAACAGCTCATCGAGGGTTCCCAGGCCGCCCGGAAGCACTACGAAGCCTTGGGCGTACTTGACGAACATCGTCTTCCGGGCGAAAAAGTACCTGAAGTTGATGCCGAGGTCCACCCAGGGATTCAGCCCCTGTTCGAACGGCAGCTCGATCCCCAAACCGACGGAAACGCCGTTGCCCTCCACGGCTCCTTTGTTGGCAGCTTCCATGGAGCCCGGGCCACCGCCCGTGATGACGGCTACGCCGGCTTCGGCCAGCTTGCGTCCCACGTCCACTGCCATCTCATAGAACTCTGTGCCCGGCTTGGTGCGGGCGGAACCAAAGACACTGACAGCGGGCCCGATGTCGGCCAAAGCCCCAAAGCCCTCTACGAACTCGCTTTGGATGCGCAGTACCCGCCAAGGGTCGGTATGGATGAACTGTCCGGCGCCGCTTGTATCCAGCAGGTGCTGGTCCGACATTCCGGTATCTGCCTGTTTACGCCGCAGCTCCAGGGGGCCTTTATGCTTGGCCGGCGCTGCCGCGGAAGGAAGCGCCGCGTTGCTCCCCCCTCGGCCGTTGGCGTCGGGGTTGGGAACTGGATGCTGGCTGATACTCATTGCCCAAGGCTAACGCCTAGGAATGCGAGTATCCGCACTTGGCGCACAAGCTCGCATTGCAGTCTCATATCCGGCTGAAAAACAGGTTTCTGTTCAGTCACGATCTCAAAGAAGTTGCCGTGATCGTGGTCATAATTGCTGCGTAGTTCGCTAGATTCAAGCTATGACTACTCAAGTGCCCGGCGATGCGCTCGTCTCCCTGAACAGCGTCAACAAGCATTACGGTCAATTGCACGTCCTCAAAGACATCAACCTTCAGGTCAAGAAGGGTGAAGTTGTAGTGGTCATCGGACCCTCCGGCTCCGGTAAGTCCACGTTGTGCCGTGCCATCAACCGTTTGGAAACGATCGACGACGGCGAGATCTCGATCGACGGAAAGAAGCTCCCCGAAGAGGGCAAGGAACTGGCCCACCTCCGTGCCGACGTCGGCATGGTCTTCCAGTCCTTCAACCTCTTCGCCCACAAGACGATCCTCGAGAACGTCACGCTGGGTCCCATCAAAGTCAAGGGCGTCGCGAAGGGTACGGCCGAGCGCGAAGCCATGGCCCTCCTGGAGCGCGTCGGCGTCGGGCATCAGGCACCGAAGCTTCCTGCGCAGCTCTCCGGCGGCCAGCAGCAGCGTGTGGCCATCGCCCGGGCCCTGGCGATGAAGCCCAAAGTGATGCTCTTCGATGAGCCCACCTCCGCGCTCGATCCGGAAATGATCAACGAGGTCCTCGATGTCATGATCCAGTTGGCCAAGGAAGGCATGACGATGATCGTGGTCACCCACGAGATGGGCTTCGCGCGCAAGGCAGCCGACCGCGTTGTGTTCATGGCGGACGGACAGATCGTCGAAGACGCCAAGCCTGAGGAATTCTTCACGAACCCGCAGAGCAACCGGGCCAAGGACTTCCTGTCCAAACTCCTGACCCACTAGCTCCTGAAGGCCTTCACCCTGGCCACCAGGAATCGCACCCCCGGCCGTACACCGGCCATCCACTGAAAGGAACGTCATGAAGTCTCTGATTACCCGGAGGAAGTCACTCCTGGTTGCCGCATCGGCTGCGCTTGCCCTCTCGCTGAGCGCCTGCGGTGGCGGCGGGAGCTCGACGACTCCCCCCGTAGCGTCTGCGAGCTTCGAAGCAGGCACCACCATGGAGAAGCTCAACAAGGCACAGAAGATCACCATCGGTACCAAGTTCGACCAGCCGCTCTTCGGCCAGAAGGGCCTTGACGGCAAGCCGGTCGGTTTCGACGTTGAAATCGGCAAGGCAATCGCCGCCAAGCTGGGCATCCCGGCAGACAAGATCGAATGGGTCGAGACCGTTTCGCAGAACCGCGAATCGTTCATCGAGCAGGGCCGCGTTGACCTGGTCATCGCCACGTACACCATCAACGACGCCCGCAAGGAAAAGGTCTCCTTCGCTGGCCCGTACTACGAAGCCGGCCAGGCACTGCTGGTCAACAAGGACGACAACTCCATCACCAAGCCGGAGGACGTCAAGGGCAAGAAGGTCTGCTCCGTCACTGGTTCCACCCCTGCCAAGACCATCGCCGAAAAGTACGGTGCTGAAGTTGTTCCGGCCGCTACCTACACCGCTTGCCTGGAGCCGCTGCGCAACAAGCAGGTTGTCGCCGTGACCACGGACAACGTGATCCTGGCCGGTTACGTGGACAAGGAACCGGATGCCTTCAAGCTCGCCTCGGATGAAACCTTCACCAAGGAGCCTTACGGAATCGGCCTGAAGAAGGACGACACGGTCTTCCGCAACTGGATCAACGACCAGCTTGAAGCCATCCAGAAGGACGGCGACTACAAGAAGGCTTGGGAAGCTACGGCAGGCAAGGTCATCAAGACCGCACCTGAGCTTCCGGCCGTCGACCGCTACTAGCAGTCAGTCCAGCAGCTGCCGCCGTCCCTTCCCCGGGACGGCGGCAGTTCCTGAACCAGGACCCTGTTCCGTGATCAGCTGCAGCAAAAGGAAGCCATGGACGCCGTCATAGCAAGCCTCCCCCAATACTGGGACGGATTTCTCCGCACCCTCTACCTCTCCGTCATCTCAGGAATCATCGCCCTCGTCGTAGGAACCATCCTCGCGGCCATGAGGGTCTCGCCCGTTGCTGCGCTCCGCGGCTTCAGCATGTTCTATGTGGAAGTCGCCCGGAACACGCCACTGACGATCATCTTCTTCTTCTCCGCAATCGTCCTCCCCAGGCTGGGAGTGAAGTTCGACCAATTCGAAGTCGCCGCCATCATCGCACTGAGCAGCTACACGGCCGCCTTCATCGCCGAAGCCGTCCGTTCCGGCGTTAACAGCGTCCCGGTGGGACAGGCAGAAGCAGCCCGAAGCGTCGGCATGACCTTCACCCAGGTTTTGGGCTTCATCGTCCTGCCCCAGGCTGTCCGCACCGTGGTTCCGCCCTTGATCAATATCCTGATCGCCTTGGTCAAGAACTCTTCGGTTGCCGGCGCCTTCTTCGTCCTCGAGTTGTTCGGCTACGGCCGCCAGCTCTCCAATGACTACGGCAACCAGGTCCTTTGGATCCTGCTCGGGGTGGCGTTCTTCTACCTCCTCATCACGGTTCCGTTGGGTCTCCTGGCGCACTTTGTTGAACGAAAGGTGGCGATTGCCCGATGACCTCGGTCCTCTACGACGTCCCGGGGCCCAAGGCCCGCCTCTACTCGCTCATCGGTTCGGCGGCCGGGATCGTCCTGATCCTTGGCGTGCTGGCCATCGCCGTCATCACGCTTGCGCAGCAGGGCATTTTCGACGCCGACCGCTGGGAAATCTTCTACGGTCCCATGGCGCCGGATGTCTGGAACCTGATCGGCCAGGGCATCATCTCCACACTGACCGCGGCGGCCGTGGCAGCGATCATTGCCTTTCCGTTGGGAATTGCGCTCTGCCTCCTGAGAATCTCGTTGATCCCGTGGGTTCGGATTCCGACGCAGGTGGTCCTCGAGTTCCTCCGCGGCATGCCGGTTGTCCTCATGATGTTGTTCGTCCTGCTGGTGTTCGCCACCGGACAGTTCCAAGCGGTGGTTGTGGGCCTGGTGCTTTACAACGCCGCCATCTTCGCCGAGATCCTGCGTGCAGGCATCCAGTCGCTGCCCAAGGGCCAACGTGAAGCCGGCCTGGCCATCGGCCTGCGCAGCTTCCAGTCGCGCATGATCATCGAATTCCCGCAGGCTGTACGCCGCATGCTGCCGTCCTTGGTGGCGCAGCTCGTCGTGCTCCTGAAGGACACGTCGCTCGGCTACATCGTGGGCTACGAGGAACTGCTCCGGAAGATCCAGATCATGGCTGACTTCCTGGGTCCGGACTTCCTGTTCCCCGCCTTCTTCGTGGGCGCTGCGATCTACATCCTGATCAACCTCACGGTCTCCCGGATCGCGATCTGGATCGAACGCCGCGGCTCCAAGAAGGCCGCGGGCGGCACAGCCCGCGCCAACGCGGCCGGAGCCGTACCAACCGCCAAGTAGTCGTAAAGCCCGACTATGCGCCAAACGGGGCGGGACCGGTGATGTTCACCGATCCCGCCCCTTCTGCATTGCCGGCAAGGGACTACTGACCCAGCCACGTCCTCAGGGCGCGCAGGCACTCACGGATGGCATCGGCGTCGACGTGTTCATTGTCCTTGTGCGCCAGCAGCGGGTCCCCGGGTCCGAAGTTCACCGCCGGGATGCCCAACTCACTGAAGCGCGCGACGTCGGTCCAGCCGTATTTGGGCTTCGGCTCGGCTCCCACTGCGGCCACGAAGGACGCTGCGGCGGGGTGGTTCAGGCCGGGACGCGCACCGGCTGCGGCGTCGGTACGGACGACCTCGAAGCCTTCCAGCAGTTCCCGCACGTGGGCTTCGGCTTCATCCGGAGTCTTGTCCGGCGCAAAACGGTAGTTGATCTCCACCACGCAGCGGTCCGGGATGACGTTTCCGGCCGTTCCGCCGTTGATCTTCACGGCGTTGAGGCTTTCCCGATAGTCGAGGCCGTCCACGTTGATGGTGCGCGGTTCGTAGGCTGCCAGCCGGGCAAGGATGGGAGCTGCCGCATGGATGGCATTGCTGCCCATCCACGCGCGGGCTGAATGCGCCGTTTCTCCCAGCGTGGTTGCTTCGAAGCGGCTGGTGCCGTTGCAGCCGCCCTCCACTGTGCCGTGGGTGGGTTCCAGGAGGATGGCGAAATCACCGTCCAGCAGATCGCCGTGGTTCCGTACCAACCGGCCAAGGCCGCTCTTGACGGCCTCCACTTCCTCGTGGTCGTAGAAAACAAACGTCACGTCCCGGTCAGGTTCCCGGCCGCCGTCGAACAGTGTTGCCGCCAAGGCGAGCTGCACGGCAACCCCGCCCTTCATATCCGTGGTGCCGCGGCCGAAGAGTACGCCCTCGCCGGGGACCCCCGACTCCCAGGTAGCAGGTACGGTTCCCAGCGAACCGGGGACAGTGGGCAGAGGGACGGTGTCCAAGTGGCCAGCGAGGATGACGCGCTCCGGGCGGCCCAGCTCCGTTCGGGCAATGATGGCGTCGCCGTCGCGCACCACGGTGTACTGGGGCAGGGCGCGCAGGGCGGCTTCCACCGCATCGGCCAGTTCGGTCTCGTTGCCGGAGACGCTGTTGATATCAATAATGGCCGAAGTCAGTAAAGCGACGTCCTGGCGCAGGTCGAGGAGGGCAGGTGCGGAGTTCAGGGTCACCCCTCCACCTTAACTGCTCGGCGCCGCGCAGCAGGGACAGCGAATACGACTCCAGTCCTTGGAACGGGTTTCAGCCGCACCGCGCCCGGTAGCTAAACTTGGGGCCATGACTGAAACTGCTTCTTCCGCTGTGCCCGTAACCGCGTCCGTTAGCGACCGATCAGCTTACGGATTCGGCCTCGCCACGATCGCTACCTCGGCCTCCGGGGAAGCAACCGTACTGGATGTCTGGTACCCCTCCCCCGCGTTGGGCGTGGCAGCCGACACCCTGAGGGACGTCGACAACGCCGACCCTGCACTGACTGCCCTCGCCGAGGACGGCAAGGACGCCGACCGCGGCACCGAGCAGAAGGTGGTGTTCGCCCAGATCGACTTGGACGCTGCCCCGGCCGACACGGCTGACGCCTACCTCCGCCTGCACCTGCTTTCACACCGCTTGGTCAAGCCGAACAGCATCAACCTGGACGGTATCTTCGGCAAGCTCCCCAACGTTGTGTGGACCAACTTCGGTCCGGCCGCCGTGGAAGGCTTCGAGCTGACGCGCGCACGCCTGCGCAAGCGTGGCAACGTGGTGGTCTACGGCGTGGACAAGTTCCCCCGCATGGTGGACTACGTCGTCCCCACCGGCGTCCGCATCGCCGACGCCGACCGCGTCCGCCTGGGTGCCCACCTTGCCGAAGGCACCACCGTAATGCACGAAGGCTTCGTTAACTTCAACGCCGGCACCCTGGGCACGTCCATGGTCGAAGGCCGTATCTCCGCTGGCGTGGTGGCCGGCGACGGCACCGACGTCGGTGGCGGCGCGTCCATCATGGGCACGCTGTCCGGCGGCGGCAAGGAGAAGATCGCCCTGGGCGAGAGGGTCCTGTTGGGCGCGAACTCGGGCGTAGGCATCAGCATCGGTGACGACTCCGTGGTGGAGGCGGGCCTCTACGTGACCGCCGGCACGCGGGTCCGCGTTCCGGGCCCTAAGGACGAGAACGGCGAGGACACCAGCCAGATCATTAAGGCCGTGGAGCTTTCCGGAGTCCCCAACCTCCTGTTCCGCCGCAACTCCACCACCGGTGGCGTCGAGGTCCTGCCACGCAAGGGCCAGACCGTGGAATTGAACGAGGCTTTGCACGCCAACTAGCAGGAGACCAACTGTGCGCCGTTTGCGCCGCATCATCATCATGGTGCTGGCCTTGGCCTTGGTGGCCGGCGCCGTTTACGCCATAGTCGCCGTGCTGCAGCGCTCCGAGACACTGGTCTCGGAGCGCTGCGTCGCTGTGGTGGGCTCAGCCAGCTTCGAACTCGCCACAGACCAAACCGCGAACACGGCGCTCATTACGGCTGTGGCCGTCCGCCGTGGCCTGCCTCCGCGCGCGGCCAGCATTGCCCTGGCAACCGCGATGCAGGAGTCACGCCTGCGGAACATCAATTACGGAGATGAGGCCGGCCCGGATTCCCGCGGCCTGTTCCAACAGAGGCCATCCCAAGGCTGGGGAACCGAAGCCCAGGTCATGGATCCCACCCATGCCGCGAATGCTTTCTATGACGGGCTGGTGAAGATTCCCGGCTACGAAAGCATGGAAATCACGCAGGCGGCGCAGGCAGTCCAGAGATCGGCCTTCCCGCGCGCGTACGCCCAGCATGAACCCATGGGCCGCGCCTTCGCTTCTGCCCTGACGGGTCATTCCGAAGCAGCGTTGGACTGCGAGTTGAGGATGCCGGAAGCGGCCGGTGACCCTGCCGCCGTCGTGGATGAACTCACGACGGCGTTCGGCACCCAAGTGGCCGGCGTCGAGGGACGGTCGGTGCGCCTTGAGGTGACGGGCCCGCAGGCGTGGGCTGTGGCCCATTGGGCCGTGGCCAATGCCAAGGCACTGTCGATTACCCAGGTTGATGCGGCCGGCCGGACCTGGAACAGGGAACAGCGCAAAGGCTGGACCGACTCTGCGGCGGCATCGGACGGTGTGACCATCACGGTGTCAGCCCCCACCACCTAGGCGACAGGTTCAGGCAGCAGGCCTAGGCAAGAAGCTCCACCACCGGCTGGACGTAGCTGCGGAACACATCCGGCTGGGACAGGAGCCTATGGCTCATGAAGATCGTGCTCGGCTCCAGGTACCAGGCCCGTGGCTCAGTCAGCGGAAGCTCGATGATGGTGAGGTCGAAGTCGCGCGAGCTCCGCCCCACTTCCAGGAGCCGGTCCTCCACCAGCTCGTTGAGGACGTTGGTGACTCCGTTGGCTTCGCGGGCCGCTTCGAGATCCGCGTATTCGTCGATCCTGTCCGTGGCCCAGGCCAGTGCAGCTCCGAAGTGCGCCTGCAACACCCTTTGTAGGGCCGGTGAGTTGCCGAAGGCCTTGAAACTGGGTGGAGTAAGCTCCTGGGCCGGTTCGGGATAGGACTTGACGAGCTTCTCCCACCACGCTTCCCATTCGGTTTTCAGCGCGCTGATGCCTCCCACATCCGAGGTGAGGTGGCTGTGGTCGGCTTGGCGGATCTTGGGAGCGGCGTGGGCCAGCATCGGCTTTCCGACGCCGTCGAGTCCGGCTACGTCCCGCAAGTACAAGGCGATGAGCATCGGCCCTGACGTGTCCATGGTGATGCGCCATCCCGGGCCGCCTGACTCATGCATCCGAATTCCTCCCTTGGACAGGGTTCCCGACATGTCCCAGTCTATTCCTGAAGGGCCCCGGGGGTAACGGCCCGGGGGCACGGCTTCCGGCGTTAGGCCCGGGCCGAAGCCACCTGAAGGGTTTGGAGGTGTGCTTCCAAAACGTCGCTGCACATGGCTGCGGTCATCCACTCAGGCTGCAACAGCGCATGCATGCATAATCCGTCCACAGTGGCCAGGAGCCGTTCCGCTTCCGTCACCAGTGCCTGCGGGTTGTCGACGTCCTGTGGACGCAACAGCACCATCAACCGGCCGATGACGGCGGCAACCGAACGGTGGCTGCGTTCGGCTTCGGGGGCCAACACCGGGGTGATCCGCGCTGCCTGCCGGAAAGCCATCCATACACAGGCGTCCACGGCCGATTCCTCATCCAAGGGCAGGAGCTGACCTAGGAGGTTCAGAACGGCATTGTGGTGTTCAGCGCCCTCACTATCCTCTACCAGTCCCAGAGCAGCTTCCAGGCGGGCAACGATCCGGTCCACTACGGAGGCGAAGGAGTACACCAGGAGTTCATCGCTGCTGGCGAAATAGTGGCGGACCGATCCGACGGCGAGCCCCGCTTCATCGGCCACCTCGCGGAGGGATGCCCTCTGCAAGCCGTCGCTGGCAATGATGCGAAATACGGCTTGGACAACTTCCTGGCGCCGGACTTCGGCATCAACAATTTTGGGCACCAGTATTTTCTAGCACGAATGTGCTTCCACCACGCTCAACACTGAGCGGCGTGGCTCCGATTTCCGATAGCGTAGACACCATGAAAATTCTTGTCACGGGCGGCACCGGCTATATCGGTTCGCACACCGTTTTGTCCCTCCAGGAAGCCGGCCACGACGTCGTCGTTCTCGACAACCTCGTGAACTCCAGCGAAGAGTCGCTGCGGCGGGTGTCTGAACTGACAGGCAAAACCGCCGCCTTCCACGAGGTGGACCTGGTGGACGAGCCGGCCGTCGAGGCGGTCTTCGGCCAGCACGACATCGACGCGGTCATCCACTTCGCGGGCCTGAAGGCAGTGGGCGAATCAGTCCAGGAGCCCTTGGCCTACTACTACAACAACATCGTGGGCACGCTGAACCTTCTCCGCGTCATGGACAAGCACAACGTCCGATCGATCGTTTTCAGCTCCTCGGCAACTGTCTATGGCGAACACAACCCGATCCCCTACATCGAGAAGATGGAGATCGGCGCCAACAATCCGTACGGCCGCACCAAGGAACAGATCGAGGACATCCTCTCCGATCTTGGCAACGCCGATGACCGCTGGCATATAGCACTGCTGCGCTATTTCAACCCGGTGGGCGCCCATCCCTCGGGCCGGATCGGCGAAGACCCGCAGGGCATCCCGAATAACCTCGTTCCGTTCATTGCCCAGGTTGCCGTAGGCCGCCGCGAGAAGCTCATGGTCTTCGGCGGCGACTACGACACCCCTGACGGCACCGCCCAGCGTGACTACATCCACGTGGTTGACCTCGCGGAGGGGCACGTGGCCGCATTGAACTACATCGCGTCCCGCCAGGGCGTCCGCCGCTGGAACCTCGGTTCGGGCAAAGGATCCTCGGTGCTGGAAGTCCTCCGCTCGTTCGAGAAAGCCGTGGGCCGGCCCATCCCCTACGAGATCACGGGACGCCGCGCAGGAGACCTACCTGCCTTCTGGGCCGACGCTTCCTCCGCTTTGGCAGACCTTGGCTGGTCCACGACCAAGACCGTGGACCAGATGTGCGAAGACCACTGGCGCTGGCAGAAGAACAACCCGTACGGATACAACGCCACCGAGCCTGCCGCGGCCCAAGCCTAGGCGGGCACCTCTTCGGTGACCAACGACGGCGGCCGCCCACCTCGCGCGAGGAAACGGATTACAGACATGTCTTGCCTCCTGGATGATTGGCC
>NZ_JAPDNV010000011.1:0-140388 GCF_026013155.1 Paenarthrobacter sp. PAE-2
CTCGTCCTTTACATCACGCCACGCTGTTCACAACGTCCCTGGGAACTACACCTAGATCCTGTACGTCATGATGTCGGGACGCATGGTGCCCGCCATGGCGTGACAGTTCAATGCGGTGCCGCCAATGGCGTTGACCGCCGTCGCGGGGATGAGTGCGGGCCCGACGCCGAGGACCAGCGCGGAGCGGGCTTGGTGTGGTCTTCCACCAGGCCGGTACCTGCACATTCGCGCACGTCGAAGATGGCGATGGCTATCGACTGTTTGTCGTCGTAGGGGCCTGACTCGAGCAGGGTGTTTCCCCTGGGGCCAACAAGGCGGAACCGAAAGTGGGAATACGCATCGACGAAAACTTCGAAATGTCCAGACATGGTGGAACTCTCAACTAGAACGTCAACGCCCCTGCCCCGGTGGCGTGGGCGCGCTGGTGGTCGGAAGTCGTGGGCATCCGGGTCCCAAGGGTCTTGTGCCACCTATTCTTGACGGTTCCCGCCGATTGGATAAGGGACGAACGGCCCTGTTGCGGAAATCGGCCCTTGTCCGTAGCGACGGATGACCGGCATTGCTCAGAAGCCTGTGGGCTCGGTTTCAAGTTCGGGTTCATCGGGAAGGTATTCACGGTGCAGCGGTCGAAGGGCGGTCGTCGTGGGCAACCAGACGAGGCCGTCATAGCGTTGCCCCATGACGGTCGGGACGTAGTTGCCCCGTTCACGCACTTACTCTGTTCCGCTGGTGGCGGCCGTCAGGAGCCCCCGGACCTGCGTTCTGTACGCCGCCCATTGTCGGCCATGCCCTCAACCACGCTCCGGAACGGTAACCGTTCCGGCAGTATCGCCGCCGTCGATGACGAACTCGGCTCCGGTGACAAATGACGCCTCGTCCGAAGCGAGATAAAGAACAAGGTCGGCGACCTCACCGGGATGGCCCACCCGCCCCATCGCCACATGGCTCATGTCGATGGTCATTCCGGCGGTCATCGGCGTGGAGATAACACCGGGATGGACTGAGTTGACGCGGATGCCGTAGCGTCCCAAATCCAAGGCGGCACTCTTGCTGAGTCCCCGCACGCCGAACTTCGACGCCGTGTACCCGGGAATTTGTTCGTATCCGCGAATACCCGCAATGGAGGAAACGTTGATGATCGAGCCGCCCCTGGACTTTTTCAGGGCCGGTATCGAAGCCTTGATGCCGTTAAAGCAACCCGTCAGGTTCACGGCAATGATGGTGTTCCATTGGTCAAGGGTGTAATCCTCGATCGGGGCAGCATTGACGATTCCGGCATTGTTCACCAGGACATCCAGGCCACCGAATTCATTGACGGCGGTGGCCACTGCCGACTCCCAGTCATCGGGACGGGTGACATCCAAGCGCACCGCTACCGCCCCGGCCCCGATCCGCGCGGCTGTTTCCTTCGCCTCTTCATCCAGCACATCTCCGATCACCACCCTCGCCCCCTCCCCATGGAGGCGGGCGGCCACAGCGGCACCGATGCCCCGGGCGCCGCCACTGATCAGCACTACTTTGTCGATTAGACGTTCCATAATTGGGTTCTCCATTGCCGGATGGCCGCGTTGCTTCCGCGCGTCGCCATCGATGAACGCAGTTGCCATTTCATGCTCCATGGGAGCGTGTCCCGGCAACAGTGCCGAAAGTCACGGCCTGACCGCGGCGCGGCCGGCCATACCAGCGCCTCAGGACTTTCGACTCTGGCAGAGGCTCCGCGGGAGCAGTGGCATTGATCCATGAGCGCCCGAACAAGCCAATGGCCGCTGATCCGCAAGGACCTTTCCACCATGAAAGTCGCGCCGAACCTGCTGGACTATGAGCGAACACGGGCCACCTTTTCCTGGGACGATGCCCGCAGTGCGCTGACCGGGACCCCCGGGGGCGGGGTGAACATGGCCTTTGAAGCAGTGGACCGGCATGCTGCAGGGCCCCTCGCCGACCAGGACGCGCTGCGCTTCGTCCAAGGCACCGGGGAAGTCCTCAGCGTGAGCTATGGAGAACTGGCGGCGTCTTCGAACCGGTTCGCCAACGTTCTTCAGAGCCTGGGCGTGGCCAAGGGTGACCGGGTATTCTCGCTGATCGGCCGGACACCCGAGCTTTACACAGCCGTTGCGGGCACCTTGAAGAACGGGAGCGTTTTCTGTCCGCTGTTCTCCGCGTTCGGCCCGGAACCCGTAAAGCAGCGCCTGCTGCTGGGCGAGGGGAAAGTACTTGTCACCACCCGGGCGCTCTATCGCAAGAAGATCGTGCCCATCCGGGACGCCCTCCCCGAACTGAGGCACGTGTTGCTGACAGACTGCGAAGGCACACCGGACCCGGGCACGGAAGACCTCACGGTGCTGATGCGCGAGGCATCCGCGGACTTCACCCTCCGGCCCACGCAGGCCGGGGATATGGCGTTGCTGCACTTCACCAGCGGAACCACCGGCACTCCCAAAGGTGCCGTACACGTTCACGACGCCGTCACAGCGCACTACATGACCGGACAGTATGCCCTGGATTTTCACCCCGGCGATATCTATTGGTGTCCGGCGGACCCCGGGTGGGTGACCGGAACTTCCTACGGCATCATCTCGCCTTTGGCGCACGGACTGACCACGGTTGTGGACCAGGAAGAAATGGACATCGACCGTTGGTACCGGATATTGCAAAATGAGTCGGTAACCGTCTGGTACACCGCCCCGACTGCCTTGAGAATGCTCATGAAGGCCGGTGCCGACCGTGCCAGGGACTACGACCTGTCAGCATTGCGTTTCATCGCCAGCGTCGGAGAGCCGTTGAATCCGGAGGTGGTGATGTGGGGCCGGGAAGCATTCGGTCTGCCGATCCACGACAATTGGTGGCAGACCGAAACCGGCGGAATCATGATCTCCAACTACGCTGCCATGGACATCCGCCCTGGCTCCATGGGCAAGCCCCTGCCCGGAATCGATGCCGCGCTGGTTCTGCGGGACGAGGATGACCGCCCGGTTCTCCGCGATGGGGAAGCGGTCCTCGTGGAGACGCCGGACACCATCGGCGAACTGGCGCTGAAGCCCGGATGGCCGTCAATGTTCCGGGGGTACCTGAACGAGGAAGAGCGCTACCGCAAGTGCTTCGCGGGTGGCTGGTACCTCACCGGGGACCTGGCCAAGCGCGATGAAGACGGCTACTTCTGGTTCGTCGGCCGCGGCAACGACGTCATCAAGTCCTCGGGGCATCTGATTGGCCCGTTCGAGGTGGAAAGCTGCCTGCTGGAGCATGAGGCAGTGGCTGAAGCGGGGGTGATTGGTGTCCCGGACGCTGTTGCCGGTGAGCTCGTCATGGGGTTTGTGGAGCTCAAATCCGGCGTTGAGCCGACTGAGGACGTCCGTCGCGACATTGTGGCTTTCAGCCGCAGGCGTCTGGGGCCTGCCGTTGCTCCGAAGTCCATTGAGTTCAGCGCCGACCTGCCGAAGACGCGCAGCGGGAAGATTCTCAGGCGGCTTTTGAAGGCACGGTTCCTGGGGCTGCCTGAAGGCGATACGTCAACGCTTGAGCCCTCCGGCACGGACGCCCGCCAAGGGAGGCTGTCATGAGGGACCCGATGTCGGCCCCGCCCGGCAGGCTGGACCGCGAAGAAGGGCTCCGACTCCTTCGCCAGATGCTCCGCGTACGCAGGCTTGAGGAACAATGCGTTGAGCTGTACAGCGCATCCCGGATCCGGGGTTTCCTCCACGTCTACATAGGTGAGGAAGCCGTCGCTGCCGGGGTGATGGAGACGCTGGGCCCGGAGGATGCCGTTGTTGCAACCTACCGCGAGCACGGCCACGCGCTGCTGCGCGGCGTGGATGCAGGCCGCATCCTGGCGGAGATGTACGGGTGCATCGAAGGTTGCTGCCGGGGAAGGGGCGGCTCCATGCACCTCTTCGATGCCGCCACGAATTTCTACGGTGGCAACGCGATTGTTGCCGGCGGGCTTCCCCTGGCTGTTGGTCTGGCACTTGCCAACAAACTGCAGGGCAAGGAGGGTGTCAGCGTCTGCTTTTTTGGCGAGGGGGCAGTAGCCGAGGGCGAATTCCACGAGAGCCTGAACCTGGCAGCGTTGTGGCAGCTGCCGGTCCTGTTCTGCTGTGAAAACAACCTCTACGCCATGGGCACCGCTTTGGGGCGCTCGCAATCGCAGACGGACATCGCGCTCAAGGCCGCTGGCTACGGGATTCCGGCGTGGGCTGTGGACGGAATGGATGTTAGGGCGGTCAAAGAGGCGTCCCGTCGAGCAGTGGATGCGGTCCGTTCAGGAGACGGGCCGCACTTCCTGGAGTTCCGTACATACCGGTTCCGCGCGCACTCGATGTTCGACCCGGAGCGTTACAGGGACAAAGCCGAAGTCGCCAGGTGGCAGGAGAGGGACCCTGTCCTGTTGCTGCGCTCGGCCCTGGACGCAAACGGCGACCTTTCCGAGGAAGCCTGGAAGGAGCTCCAATCCGCCGTCGACGCCGAGGTGGCCGCCGCCGTCGAGTTCGCAGAAAAGGGGACCTTGGAACCGGTGGAGCAACTGACCCGCTTTGTCTACAGCGAAGGGGGAGACGGTGAAAACAAGCTACCGTGAGGCGCTCCGGGAAAGTATCCGTGATGCCCTGCAGCGCGATGACAGGGTGTTCCTCATGGGGGAGGACGTGGGTGCCTACGGCGGTTCATTTGCCGTCAGCCTCGGCCTGCTGGAGGAGTTCGGCCCTGAGCGCATCCGGGATACGCCACTTTCCGAGTCGGCCTTCGTCGGCGCCGGTATTGGTGCGGCACTGGGCGGAATGCGTCCCATTGTGGAGATCATGACCGTCAACTTCAGCCTCCTGGCCCTGGACCAGATCGTCAACAATGCAGCTTCGCTGCTGCACATGTCCGGTGGCCAGTTCCACGTTCCCCTCGTGATCCGGATGACGACCGGAGCGGGCCGGCAACTTGGCGCCCAACATTCGCACAGCCTCGAAGGCTGGTACGCGCACATCCCCGGCGTGAAGATCCTGGCCCCGGCCACTCTCGAGGATGCCAGGGGCATGCTCTGGACCGCCCTGGAAGACCCGGATCCTGTGCTGATTTTTGAGCATGGATCCCTGTACAACGTCGCGGGGGAACTCAGTGACGACGCCGGACCGGTTGACATCAGCTCGGCCGCCTTGCGCCGCAGGGGCAGCGACGTCTCCCTCATTACCTATGGCGGCACCCTTCCAATGGTCCTGGACGCCGCACGGCAGCTTGCAGCAGAGGGCATCGAAGCCGATGTCCTGGATCTGCGGTCCCTGAGGCCATTGGACGAAAAGGCGATAGTGGAAACCGTGTCCCGGACCGGAAAGGCCGTGGTGGTTGACGAGGGCTGGCGCAGCGGGAGCATTTCTGCCGAGATCATCGCCCGCATCATGGAACGTGCCTTTTATGAGCTCGATGCTCCGGTGGCCCGGGTGTGCAGCGCGGAAGTGCCCATTCCCTACTCCAAGCATCTGGAGCTGGCTGCCCTGCCTTCTGTGGAGAAGGTCGTAGCCGCCGTGAAAGAAACGATGGGCCATGGTTGATTTCCTCATGCCTTCCCTCGGCGCGGACATGGACCACGGAAAGATCGTCGAATGGTTGGTCAAGCCCGGTGACTACGTCCGCCGCGGCGACATTGTGGCTGTGGTCGATACGGACAAAACAGTCATGGACGTGGAGACCTTTCACGAGGGAGTTGTTTCCGAGCTCCTGACCGGGATCGGTGAGACAGTCCCGGTTGGCACGCCCCTGGCGAGGATCACCCCCACGCCGGCGGAAACCGCACCGGTTCAGCGGGCAGAGGCCCAGAAGCCATCAAGCAGGCCTGCGCCGACCCCTCCAGTCCGGCACTTGGCCCACCGTCTGGGAGTGGAAGCCTCGGAGGTGCACGGCACCGGGAAGGACGGCAGGGTCACCCGGGCGGACGTCGAACATGCTGTGACCGCCGGAATACGGAAAGAGGTAAAGTCCTCGCCCAGGGCCAGGCGCCTGGCGCATGAATCGAACGTGGACATGGCACTGGTCACCGGAACCGGTCCCGGTGGCGCCGTGACCGAGGCCGACGTCAGGCGCTACCTCCTGCAATCACCTGACGGCAGCACGACAGTCCAGCCAGGGGACGCACCCGGTACTGCCGGGCCCCCGGAAAGCGGGGGACAGCCGCCAAACAATCCGCCCGCCGGTCCGGCGGCCGGTCCGCCGGTTCTGCACGACACGGCGGAACGGGCCGATACTTTGCGGCGCGCCATCGGGACGCTGATGGCACGGTCGAAGAAAACCGTCCCGCATTACTACCTGACTGAGACCCTGGACCTTGAACACGCCGTCCAGTGGATGACGGCTGCCAATACACAGAGGGCGGTGGCAGACCGTTTGGTGGCCTCCGTGCTGTTGCTTAAAGCAGCTGCTGTGGCGGCCCGCGATGTTCCTGAAGTGAATGGGTTTTTCCAGTACGGAGAGTTCAAGCCGGCTCCATCAGTGCATCTGGGAGTAGCAGTTGCTCTCAGGCGCGGAGGGCTCGTGGCCCCGGCCATCCATGACGCTGACACCTTGTCCTTGGATGAACTCATGAAACGGCTCAAGGACCTGGTGAGCCGTGCCCGGTCGGGTCGTTTGCTGCGCGCCGAGATGGCCGACCCCACGGTCACTGTCACCAACCTTGGCGATTTGGGCGTGGAGAGCGTCTATGGCGTGATCTATCCGCCACAGGTGGCGATGATCGGAATCGGCCGCGTGAGCGAACAGGCTTGGGCGCGGAACGGAATGCTGGGGATCCGCCACGTTGCGGTTGCCACGCTGTCCGCCGATCACAGGGTCAGCGATGGCCTGCGGGGTGCGCGATTCCTGAACCGCATGAATGAGCTGCTGCAGGAACCGGAGGAGCTATGACCCACGATGAAGCACGCGATGCCGTCCAAGCCGCCCTGGGCGTGGTTGCGCCGGACATAGACCTGGACGAGGTTGAAGGCCGATCCCGTCTTCGCCAGGATCTTGAGTTGGATTCCCTGGATTTCCTGAGGTTGGTGGAAACCTTGGACGTTCAGACAGGCGTCAACATTCCGGAAAGCGACTACCCCAAAGTCGGTACCGTGGACGGACTCATCGACTATCTTGCCTCCGGCGGTGCAGGGGACCGGTAGTCCGGGGCGGGCTGTGGCACCCAGGCCCATGGCTTCCGGAGTCCACCGGTTATGGCTAGCATGGCCTTGAGTACTCGATTCCGCATGCGCCTGCGGATGAGGGGCCGCCCGGTTAACGGCAGAAGCTGAACTTGATGTTGTCCGATCGGTTCTGCTGCTGCGTGATATGAATCGTTGCGTTCCGGATCTTGGGGACCGTAAACTGGCTGGATTTGCGCGTTGGCCGGTTCAGGAGGTCCGGACATGGAAGGCACAGAGGGCTGGACTTCCCCTATGAAGGGCCGGGTCGACTTGCTGCTCAGGGAGTTCGTGGCCCGTGCAGACGAATTGCTCCATGCCCAGGAGCAGATGAACGGCCTGCTGGCAGCCGTTGTGTCCATTGCCGAGGACTTGAGCCTTGAAGCGGTCCTTGACCGCGTCGTGAATTCTGCCTGCCTCCTGCTGGATGCGCGGTTCGGGGCGCTGGGGGTGATAGGTGAGGACCAGCGCCTTAGCCATTTCATCACCGTCGGTATCGATGTGGAAGGGATCAGGTCGATCGGGGACCTGCCCACCGGGCACGGGGTACTGGGACACCTGATCAGGGAACCTGCGCCCTTGCGCCTGCATGACCTTGGAAAGCATCCGATGGCGGTTGGCTTTCCGCCGCACCATCCGCCCATGAAGACTTTTCTTGGCGTACCCATCCGGGTGCGTGACACGGTGTTCGGCAACCTGTACCTCACCGAAAAGAAAGACGGCCAGGATTTCACGCGCGCTGACGAGGACCTGGCGGTAGCACTCGCGGCAGCAGCAGGCGTCGCTATCCAAAATGCCCGGCTTTTCGATGAGAGCAACCGTCGGTGGCGTTGGTTGGAGGCCGGCATGGAGCTCGCCAGCCGGCTGATTGCCGGACAGCCCGACGGCGGCCAGACGGACCTTGATCGCGTGGGGGAAGCTGCCGTGCATGTTTCGGACTCAGTCTTGGCGGTGATTGCCGTTCCGGACCCGGAGGGGACTCTGCGTTGCCGGTCCGCGGTGGGAGTCCAAGGGATGTACGCGGGCCAGGAGTTACCGGGTTCCGAGGTAGTCGATGCCGTGCAGGAATCCGGCCAGTCACGCCTTATCCATGATGCTTCCACGGCATTGGGAGTAGGCATGTCGGAGAAACTTGGCACTGTGCTTGTGTCTGCGCTGGGCCACCGTGGCACGGACAACGGAGTGCTGATGCTCGCAAGGGCCGCGGGAGCCCCTGCCTTCACGCATTCAGACCTTGAATCCAGTGCTTTGTTCAGCAGCAGGATCGGTTTGGCGCTGGACCTTGCCCGGGCCAGTGCCCGGAGGGAACAGAACGTAGTGTCGTCAGATCGCGAGCGGATCGCCCGTGACCTGCACGACCTGGTGATCCAGCGCTTGTTCGCCGCTGGGCTTGGGATCCAGAACCTCAAGAGATTCGTCGACGACCCGGCCGGACATGAACGGATGCATGCCGTCTCCCGGGAACTCGACGGCATCATCCACGCCCTGCGGGCCACCATTGAAGAGCTCCGCGCCGATCCGCCGGGAGAGGCGGAGTGACTTTCGGCCCTGTTGCTTACCATCCCGCCGGGTGATCCTGACCTGACCGGAACGCGAGACAAGCAGGAGGCCAAGGATGCACCAGGAGACCCCGGGCAGCGGGATCGTCGTGGGAGTTGATGGATCCGAGGCGTCCATCGCCGCGCTGCGTGAGGCCCGCCGGCTTGCTGATGCCACGGGGCAGACTATGGAGGCCACTGCGTTCTGGGAGTATCCCCAAGTAGTTGACGGCTACGTTGCCGTAGGAATCGGTCGTTTCGAAGATGCCGCGGCCGAGATATTGCAGCAGTCGGTGGAGAAGGCCTTCGGCCCGGCCCTCCCGGACAATGTGGTGACCCGCCTTGTACGAGGCCATCCCCGGCAGGGGCTCATAGAGGCCAGCCGGAACGCCGGCATGGTGGTGGTGGGGCGTCGGGGGCATGGTGGTTTTGGCGGCCTCCTGCTGGGGTCGGTCAGCTCGGCATGTGTTGCCCACGCCCATTGCCCTGTCCTCGTGGTGCATGCACCGGAAACAGACGTCCACTAGGGAACAGCAGGGGGAGCAATGGAAGCTTTAGTGATCTACGAGTCGATGTACGGCAACACCCGGCGGGTCGCGGAGGCCATTGCCGGCGGACTGGGTGGGACAGTTGCTGCCAGCGTCGTCCCGGTCGGTGATGTTGACGATGGACGGATCATCGGGTGTGATCTTTTGGTCGTTGGCGGCCCGACGCACGTTCACGGCATGAGCAGGCCCTCAACCCGGCGACGGGCAGCCGACGTCGGATCCGCCACCGGAGTACTCGACGTGGGTACTCAGATCAACGTAGGCGTCCGCGAATGGTTGGCGGCAACCCACGCGGCTGTGCCCGGGCAGAACGCAGTGGCCTTCGATACGCGGAACCATGGCCTGGAAATCATCACCGGCAGCGCGGCGCGGGGTATCAGCGAAGGCCTGCGCAAAGCCGGATTCCAGCTCCTGGCAGATGGTGAGAGCTTCGAAGTAGGTCCCGGACCAGCAGTGGACCAGGAGGAAATTGACCGGGCCTCCCGTTGGGGCGCTGAACTGGCGCAATTACTTGTAGAACAACAGACCGGAGAAAATGATGAATGAGACGCAGCCTGCCCGACTCGATGGAGCCCGCCACGTCAGCGAAGAATTATCCCCCGAGCGCTGCTGGGAGCTGTTGCGGTCCGAAGAAACAGGCCGGGTGGGCTTTGTGCACCATGGCCGCGTGATGATTCTTCCGGTGCATTACCTGGTCCGTGACCACGCCATCTATTTTCGGACGGCTCCTTCCGGTTTCATTGGAGAACCGTCGGCCCGGCTCCAGACGTCCTTCCAGGTCGACCACACCTGGCCGGACCGGAGCGAAGGCTGGTCGGTACTGGTCAGCGGGCCCTCCTCCCACGTCTTGGAAGAAGAAACCATCAAGGAGCTATGGGGCAAAGTGATGCCCGAACCGTGGGCCGGCGGTGAACGGACTCTGTTTATCCGCATCCAGGCCGACCTCATCTCCGGACGCCATGTGCACTTGAGCTAGGATCCGTGCCCACTCAAACTCCCGTCCACCCAAACTCCCAGCCCACGAAAAAACCGGCTGTCCCTTGCTGGTGACCAGCAAGGGACAGCCGGCTTTGCGTGGGGACGCCGGGTCAGCCCTTGTGCTTGACCGGCTTCACCCTGGTGATGATGGTCGGGCACGGCAGTTTCGCAAGAACAGCGTGTGCGGTGGAACCAAGCATCAGGCGTTTGAAACTGCCGCGGCCACGGCTGCCGACAACCAGCATAGATGCGGTTTTTGCAGCTCCCAGCAGTGCCTCGGCCGGGCTTCTGTCCGTCTGCAGAACTTGGTGGACCGTGAGGTCCGGGTAGGTATCGGCCAAGCCGGCCACCGTCTCGGCGAGCACCACCCGTTCTTCTTCCTCGATGATGCCGTTGAAGTCACCGCCCGGCATCCCCCGGCTGAGCCACGGATCCGGGAGCCGGAAGGCGTGCAGCACGGTCAGTTCCTGCCCTGTCCGGTCGGCCTCGGCAGCGGCGAAGCCCACCGCCTGGATGGATTCTTCGGACCCGTCCGCCCCGACCAGCACGCCTTGGCGGGTGCTGAGGTCATGTTCGCCGATCACGGCCACCGGGCACTGCGCGACCGCCGCGACCTGGAGCGCACGGTCGGTCAGTGAACCACCAACCCAGCTGTGACCGGAACCGATCACCACCATGGAGGCCTTCTTGGACTTTTTCCGCAGCGAGTAACCGGGTGCGCCGTGGACCAGATCCGTGCTGAGGCTTACCGTAGGTTCCATCTTGGCGGCTCGGTCCTTGGCATCTGAAAGGAGGGCAGCGCCGGAGTTGCGGATCCAGTCGTTGTAGCCAACAGCGTCATAAGCCCACCTGTCGTCCACGGCATGGACAAGGAGGACGGGCAACTTCAGCGCGGCGGCCCGGTGCATCGCCCAACGCATTGCTGCTTCACTGCTGGGAGAGTCGCCGACACCGACGACAATGGCCTCACTCATGACTGATCCTCACCTTCTGAAGGTCGCCCGGTCGCGACGCCGGGTCGTGTCACTCCAGTCTTGACCAGCGCTGATGTGATGTTTAGGGCCCTAAGTCCCGGAGCAGGGCCTAATCCGGATCGTTCAAGCTGATCGTCTCCAGGTATTCGGGAACGCGGGCCTTCCAGCCCAGCTCGTGTTTTATGCGCAACCGCAAAGCATCCGATGCCTCCGGCTCGCCGTGCGTGATGTACGTCATCCGCGGGGCCTGCGGCGCCGTGCGCATCCACCTGATGATGGCATCGGCGTCGGCATGGGCGCTGTAGCCTTCCAGTTGCACAACCTCGGCCCGGATATGGACGTCCCGGCCGTAGATGCGAAGGTCGCGAATTCCTGCCGCGAGGGTGGCTCCCCGCGTCCCGCCGGCCTGATAGCCGCTCAGGACCACCGTGTTCCTTGGATCCCCGCCGTATGCCTCAATGTGATGGAGGACCCGGCCGCCCGTGAGCATCCCGCTGGCAGAGATGATGATCATGGGCCCTCCCCGAAGGTTCAGGAGCTTGGAATCATCGGCAGTGCGGGTCATGGTGGCCAGCTGGTACATGGCATTGAATTCTTCGGGCTTGAGGCGATGCTCCTCCGGGTGCTGTTGGTACATGTAGGACGCATCAATGGCCATCGGACTGTTGAGATAGATGGGGACCTCGGGTATAGCGCCTTTCCGTCGGAGCCGCGCCAACTGCAGCAGGAGCGTTTCCGCCCTGCCGACGGCGAAGGCAGCTATCAGAACGACGCCGCCCCGTTTCACCGTGCGCTTCACCACATCACCTAATTCGCTTTCGGCATCGCCCGGCGGGTGCTGCCGGTTCCCGTAGGTCGATTCGGTGACGAGCACGTCAACGGCTTCCAGGTCCCGGGGTGGGTACATGAAGGGATCATCCGCGCGGCCAAGATCACCGGTGAAATGCACCGAGGCGTTGCCGGCCTGGAGCCGGATCTGGGCCGCGCCAAGGATATGGCCGGCTGGTACGAATACCGCTTCGAAGCCGGTTCCTATCTGCAAGGGAGTGTCGAAGTCGACGGGGCGGAAACTCTGCAGTGACCGCGTCGCATCCAAGGCGGTGTACAGGGGCAGCACGGGGTCGTGCTGGGAGGAACCGGCACGTGCGGCATGCCTCGCTTCCTCTTCCTGGAGGTGACCGCTGTCCGTCAACAGGAGCTTGGAGAGTTGGCTCGTGCCTTCCGTGCTGTAGACCGGGCCGCGGAAGCCGTCCCTGACCAGCAGGGGAAGGTACCCGGTGTGGTCAAGGTGGGCATGGGTCAGGAGGACTGCGTCGATCGACGACGGGCTTACCGGGAACGGCCTGCGGTTGCGTTCCCGGAGGCGTTTGTACCCTTGGAAGAGACCGCAGTCCACCAGCACGCGGGTGCCTTGGTGGTCGAGGAGGTACCTGGATCCTGTCACTGTATCTGTAGCCCCCAGGAACCTGAGGCTGGCAACGCCGCTGTTCTTCATCGTTCCTCCCGGACCTCCGTTGGACAGGAAAAATCCGGCGCAGCGGAGTCCGCAGCGCCGGATGTGCTATTTGGTTCAGGGTGCCGCTGCAACGTGGTGGTGCCGGTATTCCTCGGTGCTTGGCCTGATGGCAAAGGCTGTGACAACCAGGGCGACTGCCCCGGCGATCCATGCCGTCCAGGCTGCTCCGGTAGCCGAGGTGTAGTTGCCCAGCCAGGGGGCCAGCAGCAGGACTACGGCCACCAGTGCTTGTGCCCACTCAACAACCGGCATTCCCGGGAGGGCGAGGTTGATGGCTCCGCTGATGACCAGCAGGACACCTAAGGTGACCATCATCGCCGTCGACATTCCTGTTTGGGAGGTCCAGAGGACCGACAGCGCCGTGTAGGCGCCTGCTGCGACAACAACGTAATCCTGCCATCGCGTCCACTTTTTCATGGGGATCATGCTCCTTCATTTCCTTGATACCGGAAGCAACCGTTACGTCCCCGGTATCCTGTAGTTCCAGATTCCCCTTCCACCGGTCTGCGCAACAGGGCCGAAAGTCACCGCCCGCGTAGGCCTTTGGTCCCTTGCTTGGATCAGGTGGGCAGACAAGAATCGGAATGCACCACGCAGGTGCAGAATCCACTACATGGGTTGAGGCTATAGGCGCACGCTGTGCGCCGGACGGGAGGGTCATGTTCGCGGACGCGCCCGCTACGAGCGGCGACCACACTCCCGGAGTTCTGCGGGTCTTCATCCTTGACGACCATGAATTGGTACGGCGGGGCCTGCAGGAGCTGTTGGAAAACGAAGGCTTCCTGGTAGTCGGGATGTCGGGTTCGGCAGAGGAGGCGGCCCGAAGGATCCCGGCGTTGCGGCCGGACATTTCGGTCCTGGACGCGCGCTTGCCGGACGGCACCGGCATTGAGGTATGCCGCAACGTCCGGTCGGTCGATCCGTCGCTGAACTGCGTTATTCTCACCAGTTACGACGACGAGCAGGCCCTCAGGGGCGCGATCATCGCCGGCGCGGCCGGCTACATACTCAAGGAAATTGGCGGTAGCGACCTGCTGGGTGCACTGCGGCGCGCGGCGCACGGAGAATCCCTGTTCGACGAGGCGGTGAAGGCCCGGGTTGTGCAGGGGCTCACCGAACCCAAACGGGACGATCCCAGGCTGGCGGCACTGACGCCCCAGGAGCGGAGGGTCCTGAAGTTCGTCGGCGAAGGCCTGACCAACCGGCAAATCGGAGAAGAGATGCTGCTGGCAGAGAAGACCGTCAAGAACTACGTGTCCTCCCTGCTGGCCAAGTTGGGATTCGAACGCCGGACGCAGGCGGCGGTCTACATGGCGCATAGCCCCGACGAAGCCGACGGCGGGCCCGCGCACTGAGTCAGCCGCGCACTGTGTCAGCCGCGCACCGGACGGTCAGCGCAGTGGAACGGACCACGTCAACGATGTGCCGTCGCCCGGGGTGCTCGTGACGGCACAGGAACCATTGAGATCGGCTGCCCTCTTTGCCATGTTGGCCAGGCCGTTTCCTGAACCGGGATGGCTGAAGCCCCGGCCGTCATCTTTGACTTCCACAGTCAGTGCATCGGCCGTCATGCCGACGGTGACGTTGATGGTTTGTGCGTCCGAGTGCCGCACCGCGTTGCTCAAGGCCTCGGAGATGACTGCCAGCAAGTGCTCGATGACGATCTCGTCCTCCACCACGTCAAGGGCCCCGATCAGGGTGAGGTGGGGCGCGAACGGGAGCGAGGCCGATGCCGACTGCACCGTCTCGACAATCCGGCTGCTGACCAATTGGCGGCCGGCAGCAGCTGCCCGCAGTGAATAGATGGTGTTGCGCAGGTCCCGGATGCTGGAATCGAGCTGATCAGTGATGGCGTCGATCCGGTCCGGAGCTTCAGGGGCTGTGGTGTAGCGCCGCAGGCTCTGGATGCTCAGTCCTGCCGCGAACAGTCTTTGGATGACAAGGTCATGCAGGTCCCGTGCGATCCGGTCCCTGTCGGTGGAGACCACCGACTCTTCCCGATACCTTCGGATTCTGTCCAAGGCAAGGGCCAAGGCTACGTGCGAACCGAACACAGCGGACATTTCCACATCCGTTTGCCTGAACGGTTCGGAGTCGGAGTCCCGCACCGAGACCAGCAGGCCATAGTGGGTTCCTTGGGCGCTCAGGTCCACGGCCAGCAATTTTGCGGGGTTGGATGGCACGCCCGGGCCGAGGAAGTTCCAAGGGTCATCCACGGCGGTGCTTCGCCCCGTGAGAACAATGTCCTTCATCCCGGTCGGACCGACTGTCAGCTTCCGGCCCCTCAGATCGCCGGCCCCCTTGCCGACGGCAGCCGCCACCGTGTAAGTACCTTTCCTGTCTGCCGGAGTCAGCGCGAGTGCCACCCGGCCATCCGTCAGGCGGGCCGCAGCCTCAGCGACGACGCGGAAAGCAGCGTGCTCGGTGTGGTCCTCCCTGCTGTCCTCCAGCAGGTAGCCGGTGGCATCCATGCAGGCCTCCAGCCAGGATGCCCGCCGTTGGGCGTCCTCGTACAGGCGGGCGTTCTCAATCGCCACGCCCGCGGCCGCGGCAAGCGCCACAGCCAGGTCCTCGTCCTCGGGAGTGAAGTCCTCTCCACCTTCCTTTTCCGTGAGGTAAAGATTCCCGAAGACGGCGTCGCGGACCCTGATGGGTACTCCGAGGAACGATTTCATCGGCGGATGATGTGCGGGAAATCCGTAGGATTTGGGATGTTGCCGCAGGTCATGCAGGCGCAGGGGTGCAGGCCCTGTGATGAGGAGCCCCAGTACTCCGTGGCCGGTCGGAAGCGGACCAATGCGCTCGGCGAGTTCCTGGTCGATACCGACGGTGACGAAGTGGCTGAGGCTGCTGTCCTCGCCGATGATGCCGAGCGCTCCGTAGCGGGCATGAAGCAAGTGGCACGCCGAATCGACCACGCGTTTCAGGACCGTTTCCAGGCTCAGTTCTCCGGCAACGGTCACCACAGCTTCGAGCAAGCCCCTGGTCCGTTCCTCGGCCATGAGCAGTTCGTCCGCCCGGGACATGAAGGTCCGCAACAGTGCCTCAAGGGGAATGGCGGCCGCCGGTGGTTCGTCCGGTGACGACTGGTAAGGGTGGCTCATCATCGTCTTTCCACGGTGCCGGCCAGGGAGTGCGGCGCCGTCGTGCAAAGATTACTCCGGACCCGACGGCGCTGGCGATACTGTTGCGGACGGGACGGGACGGGACGGGAGGGGCGGGCCTTTCTACCCTGTCCAACCGCACTTTCCGGATTTACCGTCTAGCCATGGACAAGCGTGCAGTACCCGAAATCGAAAACCTCGACGTCAAGCAGTGCTGGGAGTTGCTTCGAAGCGTGTCGGTGGGACGGCTGGCCGTCTGGGCCGGCGACCATCCGGACATCTTCCCCATCAACTACAAGGTGGATCACGGGACCTTGGTCTTCCGGACGGGTGAGGGGACAAAACTCCACACAGTCTTGGGGGCCACCCCGGTAGCCGTAGAGGCCGACGGCGTGGACACCGCTTCGGGGGTGGCGTGGAGCGTGGTGCTCAAAGGAAAGGCCGAAAGCATCAAGCTGACCCAGGACGTCCTTGACACGGTCGGACTGCTGCTTTTCCCGTGGCAGGCAGGCCGCAAGGACCACTTCATCCGGGTTGTTCCGACGTCGATGACCGGGCGTCGCTTCAAAATCACCGAGCCGTTGACCTGGTGGAGCCCTCTGGATGATGCCACCCGCGCCGGACTTGAGTGACTTCCCGGCCCGGCGGTCCGGGACCTAAGGGCGGTCCGGGACCTACGGCCCTAACGGGGGCGCCCCGGCACGGTTAGCGTCAGGGCATGGAATCGACCCCACACACAGCCATCGAACGCCTGGATCCCGAAGAATGCTGGGCGCTTCTTGGCCAAACAAACGTTGGCCGCCTGGCTGTCCTGGTTGAGGGGCATCCTGACATCTTCCCCGTGAACTACGTCCTTGACGGTCAGGGAATCGTCTTCCGCACGGGCGCCGGAACAAAGTACTGGAGCGCCATGAAAGCGCCAACCGCCCTTGAGATCGACGGATTCGAGGCCGGAGCGTCAAAGGCTTGGAGCGTCGTCGCCAGGGGACGGGCAGCAGTCATCCTGGAACGCCACGAACTCGCGGAGGCTGAGGCGCTGGACCTTGAGCCGTGGCAGGCCGGAAGTAAAAACCACTACGTCAGGATCATTCCGGAATCCATCACTGGCAGGCGTTTCACCACTACCCGTCCGGATATCTGGAAAGCACCACTCAATGACGCCCGTAGGGAATCATTCCGCTGACGGGCACCACGGAAAGGCAATGCGATGAAAGCGCTGGTCTACGACGGCCCCGGGGCCAAAGCCTGGAAAGAGGTTCCGGACCCGGTGATTGCCCACCCTACCGACGCCATAGTCCGGATCGATACCACCACCATTTGTGGAACGGATCTTCACATCCTCAAAGGTGATGTGCCGGCCGTAGTGCCTGGGCGGATCCTCGGCCACGAAGGAGTGGGGACGGTGACGGAAGTGGGAAGCTCAGTCAGCGGCCTCAAGCCCGGCGACCGCGTCATAGTGTCGTGCATAAAATCGTGCGGACATTGCAGCAATTGCCGTAAGCAGCTGTTTTCCCACTGCCTGGGGGACGAAGGGCAGCCCGGTACGGGATGGATTTTCGGGCACCTCATTGACGGGACGCAGGCAGAATTCGTGCGGGTGCCTTATGCCGACAACTCCCTGCATAAACTGCCCGAAGGCGTCAGTGACGATGAGGCAGTGATGCTTTCGGACATTCTGCCCACGGCCTTCGAGATCGGTGTCCTCGACGGCAGGGTCGCCCCCGGTGACATCATCGCCGTCGTTGGAGCCGGTCCTATCGGTTTGGCCGCCATGGCCACGGCGGGGCTTTGCGGCGCCGCCACCATCATCGCCATCGACCCCAACGACAGCCGCCTGGCGCGCGCCGTCGACTTTGGTGCCACGCACACCATCAACCCGACCAGCTCGGACTGGCTGTCGCAGGCGCTGGCCCTCACCGACGGTGCCGGCGTGGACGTCGCCCTCGAAGCCGTAGGCATCCCGGATACGTTCGGCATGTGCCTCCAACTGGTCCGGCCCGGCGGGAACGTGGCAAACATCGGTGTCCACGGCAAACCCGTTGAGTTGCCCCTGCAGGACTTGTGGATCCGCAACATCAATATCAGCATGGGCCTGGTGAACACCAACACCACTCCCATGCTGCTGAGGCTGGTGGCCCAGCGGAAGCTTCCCGCCGGAAAGTTCGCGACCCACCATTTCTCGCTCGAGAACATCATGGACGCCTATGACACCTTCTCCCGGGCCTCCGAGACGGAAGCGCTGAAAGTCGTCCTGTCCCGTGGCGCGCATGAGTGAAGTCAGGCTCTTCACCCTTGCCCGCAGGTACCCCCTTGTGGGCGCGATCCTCCTGGTGGGCTTACTGGTCGCTGTCCTGATCCTCAGTGGCCAGGACACCGCGGCCCAGGGCATCGCATCCATCTTTGCCCTGGCCGTTGCGCTGTACCGCGCCGGTTCCATGGTCAAGGATCTTTTCCGCGGCCGGTGGGGGATCGACCTGCTGGCCATCACGGCCATCGGTGCAACGGTGGTCGTCGGTGAGTACATCGCGGCGCTGGTGATCGTACTCATGCTTACCGGAGGTGAAGCCCTGGAGGACTACGCGCAGGGCCGCGCCACCCGGGAACTCACCGATCTGTTGAAACGCTCGCCGCGCAACGCACACCGGGTAGAGGCCTCAGGAGACCTGGTGGACATCGCCGTGGAGGACGTCAACCCCGGTGACGTATTGCTGGTCAAGCCCGCAGAGACTGTTCCGGTGGACGGCGAACTGTTGTCCGAGGCGGGCAGCTTCGATGAATCAGCACTGACCGGCGAGAGCCTGCCCGTCGAACGGTCCCGGGGCGGTTCCGTGCTGAGCGGCACGGTCAACGGGCCCGCGGCCGTGCGCATCAAAGCGACTGCCACCGCCAAGGAATCGCAGTACAGCCAAATTGTCGCCTTGGTCCAGGAAGCGGCTGCCAGCCGGGCCCCTACAGTCCGTTTGGCTGACAGGTACGCCATCCCTTTTACAGTGGTGGCGTTTGCCATGGCCGGCCTTGCCTGGTTCATCAGCGGCGATCCCGTGCGATTTGTTGAGGTGCTGGTGGTCGCTACTCCCTGCCCGCTCCTTATTGCCGCCCCGGTAGCCTTCCTTGCCGGGACCAGCAGGGCCGCCAAGGCCGGGGTGATCATCAAGAACGCAGGGACCCTTGAGCAGCTCAGCAAGGTCAGGACGGCTGTCTTTGATAAGACCGGGACGCTGACGGCCGGCAAACCCACCCTCGTGGCCGTCAGGCGTGCCGGGTCGGATTCACCGAGCGAAGAGACGCTGCTGCAGTTGGCTGCCTCGGCTGAACAGTTCTCCTCCCACGTGTTTGCGACCTCGGTCATGGCGTCGGCTGCCGAGCGCGGACTGCCGCTGTTGCCTTCGACGGCGGCCACCGAGCACGCCACCAACGGCGTCGCCGCCCGCGTGGGCTACCACGACGTGGTGGTCGGAAAAGCTGCGTTCGTCCGCGAGCAGACCACGGGTTTTGAACAGTCCGAACTGGCCGGCGGCCAGTTGGCCATCTACGTGGGCGTCGACGGAAGGTATGCCGGGACCCTCATCATGAGCGATCCCTTGCGGGTCAACGCCGTGGACACCCTGGAGAAGCTTCGGGACCTTGGTGTCCGGGAATCCTTGTTGCTGACCGGCGACGCCGAGAGCACCGCCCGGAGCATCGCCGCCCAGGCAGGAATGGAAACGGTGCTTGCCGAGTGCCTCCCCGGGGACAAAGTCAGGGCGGTCGCCGGGCTGAAGACGCGCCCGGTCATGATGGTCGGGGATGGCGTCAACGACGCCCCGGTCCTGGCAGCGGCCGACGTCGGAATTGCCATGGGCGCGCGCGGTGCCACCGCGGCGAGCGAGTCAGCGGACGTGGTGATCCTGCTCGATGACCTCTCCAAGGTGGCGGTGGCGGTCGACGTCGGGCAGTACACCCTGCGCATTGCCCGCACCAGTATCTGGACGGGTATTCTGCTGAGCCTGGTCCTGATGGTGTTCGCTTCCTGGGGTTTCATTGTGCCCGTGGCAGGGGCGCTGCTGCAGGAACTGGTCGACCTGGCCACCATACTCAATGCGCTGCGGGCGCTGGGAAGGAAGCAGCCCCGGGGGTCCCGCCCCCAGGGAGCGGGACCTAGTAGCGCTCGGGTTCGTCCCCCAGCTCAAAATGCCGGCCGTGCACGCGGGTAGGACGGATCTCCACGTAGGTGTACTTCCGGGTAGGAATCCATGGTTTCAGGGGGAGCTTGTCCGCCTCGTCGATTTCCGACTGGGACTCGATGACGCGTGCCGTGCCTTTGATGACAACGCTCCACGCCTCGCCGTCGCCTATTTCCTCGACTTCGAAGGCGACTTTCTCGTTGACCGTCAGCTCAGCAAGCTTGGTTCCCGGGTTGGTCCGCACCAGCAACCTGCCCTGGTCCGCGATGAAGTTCAGCGGGTAGATGTCCGGCTCTCCCAACACGCTGACCGCGAGGCGGCCGTGCTGGTTCCTTTGCAGGACGCTCCATGACTCATCGTCGGACAAGATCCTGCCTGGGCGCTCGTCGGTTTCCATGGGCATTGTCCTCCTGTAAGGGATGGGGCGGCGCGACCGGTGGCCTGCACCTGGGGTACTTGCGATCCTAGGGACAGGCGCCGACGCCTAACAGGGTCCAAGGTCCCCGGCGCTGCCACGGGGCGGGATTCTTTCTGGCTTTATCACCGCCTGCCCGTCACCCTTGAAGTCACAGGAAATGCTGGACTCACCGGAATTGACCGCATGCCAGGAAAGGAGACCGCATGGTGCAGGGACTCTACATTGCGTCTGCGGGGCCCGGGTCCGGAAAGTCACTGGCAGTGCTGGGCATGGTGGACGCACTTCATCGCCACGCCGGGCGCCTGGGGTTCTTCCGCCCGCTGGTGGCTGGAGGCGCCGTCGACGATGATCCTGTAGTCCTGTTGCTGCGGCGGCTGTACGAGCTGGGAGCCTCGCGGAGCAAGGCTGGAACAACAACGCCCGTCGCCTTGGCCGAAGCGAGGTCAGGGCAGCAGGACGAGCTCGTGTCACGCATGATCGGGATCTACAACCGCTTGTCCCGTGGTTGCGATGCCGTCGTGGTGGATGGCTCCGACCTTCGGAGTCCCGATGCGGCGGGGGAGTTCGAACTGAACGCCGCCCTTGCCAGCAACCTGGGACTGCCCGTCCTGGCAGTGGTCGGTGGCCGGGGAGTCCCGCCGGCCCGGATAGGGGAGTCTGTCGCCACAGCCCTCAAGCAGTTCAAGGCAGCGCGTTGTTCCGTGCTGGCTGTTGTGGTCAACCGGGTGGAACCCGGCACGGAAGAACGGGTGGAGCAAGCCCTCCGGGAAGCGGCCCCGGACGTTCCCTGCTACCTCATCCCCGAGGTAGCTGAAATCTCCACGCCTACCGTCGCCGACATCGCAGAGTCGCTTCAGCTGGTACCAAGTACCGGCAGCAAGGAATGGGACCGGGATATCCGCCGGATCCGTGTTGCAGGGATGGGCGCTGACGACTTCCTTCCCGCCGTGCAGACCGGAGACATGGTCCTGGCTTCGGGGGACCGTACGGACATCATCCTTGCCTGTTTGGCGTCGGCGTGGGCACCGGATCTGCCGAGCCCTGGAGGGATGATCCTGACAGATGGCCTGCAACCTTCCCCGCATGTGAAGCGGCTGCTGGAGGGGGCCCCTTTTCCGGTCTTCCTTGAGCGCGGAGACCTGTACTCCGTGGCGCAGGGTGCGGCGAGCGTCCGCAGCGAAATCCACACAGGAGGGAAACGCAAGGTTGCCGCCGCCCTGGGCCTGTGGTCACGCCACATCCCCGAAGCGGACCTGCTGAAAGAGCTGGCGCTGCCCCGCCCATCCACCATCACCCCGCTGCGCTTCTTCAACGACCTGATTGAACGTGCCCGGCAACGGACAAGCCATGTTGTCCTGGCCGAAGGAGAGGACGTTCGGATCCTGCGGGCAGCCGACATCCTGCGGCGCCGCGACGTCTGCCGGCTGACGCTGCTTGGCAGGCCGGAAGTGGTCAGCGAGCTGGCTGCCACGCAAGGGATCGAACTCGGGGACCTTGCCGTCATTGATCCCGCCACCTCACCTGACCGTGAGCGCTTTGCCCGGGAGTACTGCAAGCTCAGGGCCAACAAGGGCATGATCATGGAACGGGCACGCGAAATCATGCTTGACGCCGCCTACTTCGGGACGATGATGGTCCGGTTGGGCTGCGCGGACGGCATGGTGTCCGGAGCGGCACACACGACGGCGAACACCATCCGTCCCGCCTTGGAGTTCATCAAGGGAGACGATCCGCAGGAAGTGGTGTCATCGGTGTTCTTCATGCTGTTCCCGGACAGGGTGCTTGTTTACGGGGATTGCGCAGTGGTCCCCGACCCCACGGCCGGGGAGTTGGCCAGGATCGCGATTGCCTCAGCTGAAACGGCGGAACGCTTTGGTGTGGAGCCCAGAGTCGCCATGCTCTCCTATTCCACCGGTGAGTCCGGAGCCGGCACGTCCGTGGACAAAGTCCGTGAAGCAACGGCCCTGGTGAGGGCTTCCCGGCCGGGCCTCCCGGTGGAGGGCCCCATCCAGTATGACGCTGCGGTGGACGTCCGGATCGCGAGCACCAAGCTGCCGTCGTCCACAGTGGCAGGGAAGGCGACGGTCTTCATCTTTCCCGACCTGGACACAGGCAACAACACCTATAAGGCCGTTGAGCACTCGGCCGGCGCAATCGCCGTCGGACCTATTCTTCAAGGCCTGCGCAAGCCCATCAATGATCTTTCCCGGGGGTCCTCGGTGGAGGACATCATCAACACCGTGGCCATCACGGCCGTACAGGCCCAAGGGTGACCCGGCCCAAGGGTGACCCGGCCTAGTGCTGACCAGGCCAACGGCTGATTAAGGCAGCACGTCGTCCGCCCCTACCAGAAGCACGGGACAGTGGGCATGGGCGGCGCAGGCCCTGCTGACTGAACCGATCGCCTGCCCCAGGAAGCCACCGCCACCGTGCCGGCCAATGATCAACATCAGGGCGTCATTGCTTTCCTCCACCAGGACCTTTGCCGGCTCGCCGAACTTGACCGTAACAGTCAGGTCGGCAGGCCGGTTTCCGGCGAAGGCACGATCCACGGCCTCTTCGGCCATCCGCCTGGCGGTTTCCTCGAGCTCAGAGGTGAACTTGGTCAGTTCCTGCTCAAAGCGCGACGTCAGGTAGTAGTCGGACATGCCGATGCAGGTGAGCACCTCGAGCGGCACGCCAAAAACCGGGGCAACCCGCCCTGCCATGGTCAAGGTTTTCGATGAGAATTCCGACCCGTCCACGCCGACGATGATTCTCCGGGGGCTGTTTGGTGAGTTCATGGGACAAGCTTTGTTGCGGTTTTCGGTGCACGCTAGGGCCTAATGGCATGCATCGCCAATGACCGCCCGGCCGGGTGCCGCAGCCTCTTGTACAGCAGGTCGACCGCGAGGACCGCCGGGAAAGCGAGAATGGCGATGATCCATCCGGCTGGTGTGGGCGGCGCCTGTCCAAGGAGGCCTGCCACCGGAGCCAGGAACAAGAAGACGGCCAGGGCAACAATTTCGGCAGCGACCGCCCACAGCAGCAGGCGGTTCGTGAACCACCCTTGCTGCCAAGGCGGGGTGGTGGCGCTGCGGCAAGCGAATGCCGTGGCCATTTGACCGATGACAACCGCGGCAAAGGCGGCTCCGGAGGCGGTCATGAGGAGGCCGGGGTCCAGGGGTTCAGTCCTGGTCCAGCCTCCGGAGACCAGCACGGTGGTAAACGCCGCCATGGAGATGAAGGCTTCCGTGGGCCCCATGATGAGGAATGCCCGGAGCATGAGTTGGCGATCCATGAGGTGCCTCTTCTCGGGTGGCCTCTGAAGCACGCGCTTCCCCGGCGACTCGGCACCGAGCGCGAGCGCGGGAAGGAGGTCCGTGCCAATGTCCAGAGCCAGGATCTGAAGCACGCCCAGGGCCAGGGGGAACTGCCCTCCTGACAACGCCCAGATGACGAACGGGGCCAGTTCCGCCACGTTATCGGTGAGGTGGTACGTCAGGAACCGATGGATGTTGGCATACGTTGCACGGCCCTGCTCGATCGCGGCAACAATGGTGGCGAAGTGGTCGTCCAGGAGGACGAGGTCCGCCGCTTCACGGGCCACGTCGGTGCCACTGAGGCCCATGGCCACCCCGATGTCGGCCTGCCGCAGGGCCGGGCCATCGTTGACGCCGTCGCCGGTCATGGCAACCACATGGCCGCGGGACTGCAGTGCCTTGGCGACGCGCAGTTTTTGCTCGGGCGATACCCGGCTGACCACCACCCCGTCCCGGTCCAGCAGGGCACCGAGCATCTGCTCGTCCTCCGGAAGATCCGAGCCTTGGACCACCAGGCGGTCCGGGCCCATCAGGCCGATCTCCGTTGCGATGGCGCCGGCGGTCACCGGGTGGTCGCCTGTGATCATCGCAATGCGGATACCTGCGTGCCGGGCCGTGGCAATGACGTCGCCGACTCCGGCCCGCGGCGGATCATGCAGTCCGATCAGGCCAAGGAACTCCAACTCCTGCTCGGCTTCGGCTGCGCTCCGTCCGAGCCAGTCAGCGGGGGAGCCCGGAAGCTGTCTGCGGGCGGCTGCCATCACCCGCAACCCGCGCAAGGCCATGGCTTCGACCTCGGCGGCCAAGGCCTCGGCATCTACTGAGGTGCACAGTGGAAGGACGGACTCGGGAGCACCTTTCACGTACAGGACAGGGCCCATGACGGCCGACTCCCTGCGCCGTACAGCATCGAACGGGAACCGCTTTTCCGGCGGCCGGTCCGTGGATCCCTTCGCCGAAGGGGGCCCGGCCTCTGGAAGCCTGCGGGCCAGCACATCCAGTGCCGCTTCCATGGGGTCTCCGGATGAGGTCCATTGGCCATCGCGCAGCACGGCCCGGCCCTGCGATGCGGTGCGCGCGCAGAAGGCAGCTCGGGCGGCCGCAGAGACGGCTTCGCCGCTGACCTGCGCCTCCGGTTCGTAGCCCTCTCCTTCAACCTTCACGGTTCCGGCCGGTGTGAAAACCTCGACGGCGTTCATCCGGTTTTGCGTCAGGGTGCCCGTTTTGTCGGTGCAGATGAACGTCGTGGAGCCCAGTGTCTCAACGGCCTCGAGGTTCCGTACCAGCGCCTGCTTCGCGGCCATTCTTTGTGCGCCCATGGCCAGGGAGAGAGTGACGGTGGGCAGGAGTCCCTCGGGTATGAGGGCCACGGCCACGCCAATGGCAAAAAGGAAGGAGTCGCGCCACTGGATCCCGACCAGGAGGGAGACCACAAAGAACAGCCCCGCAACCGCCAGGGCAACCAGGGCGATGAGCCGCACGATCCTTCGCAGCTCCAGTGTCAGGGGTGTGGGAGGGGATTTGGTGTCACTGGTGAGGGCCGCTATCCCGGCCAGTTTGGTGCGCCCGGCGGTCGCGGTCACCAAACCCTCGGCGTCGCCGTTCACCATGAACGTTCCGCCCCAGCCCTCCTGTCCCGCCGCTTTGTGGATCACCACGCTCTCACCGGTGAGCATTGATTCATCCACCGTGCATCCGGCAGCTTCCAGGAACCGGATATCTGCCGGAAGGCGGTCCCCGGCCGCAAGAACCACGACGTCGCCGGGCACGAGTTCGCTGGCATGCACGGTCCGGATCGTGCCGTCGCGGCGAACGCTGACCTCGGCAGGGAGGAGCCGTTGCAGCCGTTCGGCGGCGTGCTGGGCGCGTTCTTGCTGGATGTGGGCGAAGAGGCCGTTGACGATCACCACCACGATGATTGCTATGCATAGTTGCGGCATGCCTGCGATGTAGGCCAGGGCTGCGGCGGCCCACAGCATCAGGGCAAAGAAATGGGTAAGTTCGGCCAGCAGCCTCCGCCACTGTGGAACCTTCCTGGCAGTCGGCAGCACGTTCGGACCGGTTGCCCGCAGCAGTTCAGCTGCTGCGGTTGAGGTGAGGCCCTCCTTGCCGGTTAGGACAGGATGGTCGGGCATCGGAGATTCAGGAGTATGTGCTGTGCGACCGAACCCACCAGGACGGAGAGTCCGCCCTTGCCCTTACGCCCGATCACCAGCAGTCGGGCACCCCGGGAAGCCTCCGTGAGGGCCTCCGCCGGGGTGTGTACCGGGTCGCTAAGGATCCGCATGCTGATATCCGGGAAGTTCCGGTTCACCCATTCCGCTGACTTCCCGGCCACGTCATCAGCACCTCCGCCGGCTGCGTGCGGATCGACGGCGTGGACAATGATCAGCTCTTCGTTGAGCCGGCGGGCCTCTCCGGCGGCCAATTCCAGGGCACCGGCCGCATCCGGTGATCCATCCACGCCAACCACTACGCCCGAAGATTGCCCCGGCGCGTTGTGGGGGATGACAGCCACCGGGCATCGGCTGGTCACGGCCACTTGGAAACTGACGCATCCGAATCCTTCGCCTTCGGTGCCGGGGCCGCGGTCTGTGCCGACCACCATCAGTCCCGCCTTCAGGGACAGGGCGGAGAGTGCCTCGGCAGGTTCTCCGGTGGCAATTGTCGTAGCTGCCTCCAGGTCCGGATACACCTGGTGGACCCTTCCGGCTTCGCTCCCGAGCAGGTCTTCGGCCCGTTTGAGGGCGAGGGTGTGCTCGTCGGGCACTTGGAAGACCCAGACGGGAAGAACGACGTGAACCAAGGTGAGCCGATCGCCCATGGCGTGTGCCCGTGCGGCCGCCCAGTCTGCCACGAAGCTGCCGGCGACGGAACCGTCGAGCGCAGCCACCACGTGCCTGTTGGAAGGTTCCGTTTGCATCTCCGAAGTCATGATCACCACTATTGACCGGCCGCAATCAGCCCGCAAGGGGCCTAAGGTCCTGACATGGGCCTCTTTCCGGGATAGGGTCTCCCGGAGAGTGCTTTCCTGTCCCAAGGCCCCTGTGGAAGGATCCCATGCGCGTCCTTGTCCTCAATCCGGGCTCCTCATCCTTGAAATACCATCTGCGGGAGAAAGCCGGCACCCCCACCGGCAACGCTGTCCTGCACTCGGGGCAGTTGGAGTGGGCCGATGATCAGGAAGACCGGGGCGGGAGCTTGCGCCGGGTGCTGCAGGAGGTCGAGCGGGACTTTGGCCGACCGGATGCGATCGGGCACCGGGTGGTCCACGGCGGGGAAAGTTACACCTCACCTGTCTCCGTCACCAGCGATGTCATTGCGATGATCCGGAGCCTTGGGACGTTGGCCCCGCTCCATAATGCGTCAAGCGCCGATTGCATGGAAGCTGCTGCGGATCTGTGGCCCGGGTTGCCCCAAGTGGCCGTCTTCGACACATCCTTTCACCGTTCCATCCCCGATTTCGCTTCGAGGTACGCCGTTCCTGAGAATGCCTACACGGCGCACCCCATACGGCGCTACGGCTTTCACGGGATATCCGTGGAGCTGGCCTGCCGGGATGCCGAGGGCTTCCTGGCGAAACCGAACGGGTCCTTGAATGCGGTAGTGGCCCACATCGGCAACGGTGCATCGGTGACTGCCGTGAAGGCCGGCCGCAGTGTTGACACGTCGATGGGCATGACCCCGTTGGAAGGACTGGTGATGGGCACGCGATGCGGAGACCTGGATCCGGCACTCGTGCTCCTGATGCTTGGTGAGGGAGCCACAGCCAGCGACGTCGATGACATCCTGAACCATCGTTCCGGGCTCTTGTCCTTGGCAGGAACAGCAGATATGCGCACCATCGCGGCCGGTTTCCATCGAGGCGACCCGGGAGCTGTCCTTGCCGTGCAGGCGTCCAGCTACCGGCTTGCCAAGTACATTGCCGCGTACGCCATGGCGGTCGGAGGCCCGGACGCGGTCATTTTCACCGGGGGAATCGGCGAGAACTCGGCCCTGTACCGGGCAGCCACCCTCGAGTGGCTTCGGCCGCTGGGCTACGCCCTGGATGAGGACGCCAACCAGGATGAGGACGCCAACCAGTCCGATCGAACAGGTATCCGGACCGTCAGTGCCACCGCATCCGCTGTTCCTGTTCTGGTCATACCCAGTGACGAAGAACGGGCCATCGCTGAGTCGACGGCTTCCCTGCTGGGATCCGATAAGAAATGAGGTCATGAGATGGTCGATAGCGTCAGGGATACTGCAGAGGATTTGGAACTGCTCAACAGGTACTGGGCTGCGGCCAACTACCTCACCGTTGCCCAGATCTACCTGATGGACAACCCGCTCCTGCGCGAACCGCTCCGTCCCGGACACATCAAGCCCAGGCTGCTGGGCCACTGGGGGACCAGTCCCGGGATCTCGTTGATTTACGCCCACCTGAACAGGGTCATCCGGCGCACCGGCGCCCACGTACTTTTCGTGACCGGACCCGGTCACGGAGGTCCCGCCGTCGTGGCCAATACCTATCTGGAGGGCACCTACTCCGAGGTCTATCCGGAGGTGGGGCAGGATCTTCAGGGCTTGCGGCGCCTGGTGAGGCAGTTTTCCACCCCGGGCGGGATTTCCAGCCACGTTGGTCCCGCTACTCCGGGGTCGATCCACGAAGGCGGCGAGCTGGGATATTCGCTCATGCATGCCACCGGCGCCGTGATGGACAACCCGGAGCTGATTGCGGCCTGCGTTGTGGGAGACGGCGAGGCGGAAACCGGGCCCCTGGAGGCCTCGTGGAAGGCGCCGAACTTCCTGAACGCGGCGAGGGACGGGGCGGTGCTGCCCATCCTCCACCTGAACGGATACAAGATCTCAGGCCCCACCGTTCACGGCTGCCGCACGGATGCCGAGGTCGCGGCGCTTCTTCGGGCCCAGGGGTGGGAGCCGGTGGTGGTCTCCGGTGACGATCCCGGCGCAGTCCACCGTTCGCTGGCGTCGGCCATGGACGGGGCCTACGGAAGGATCCGTGGGATCCAGGCCGAGGCCCGGGAACAGGGGGTGACGGGCCCGGCGCGCTGGCCGGCAATCGTCTTGCGGACGCCCAAGGGCTGGACAGGGCCGCGGGAAGTGGACGGCCAACCAGTCGAAGGCTCCTTCCGGTCCCATCAGGTTCCGCTCCCGACCGTTCGCGAAAACCCCCGGCACCTTGCCCAGCTGGAGTCCTGGTTGCGGTCCTACCGCCCGGAGAAGCTGTTCGACGACGACGGGCGGCTGGTTGCCGAACTCGCCGCACTGCTGCCTGATGCACCTTTGCGGATGGGCGCGCTTCCGGCGTCGCGGGGAATCGGTGGCGGGGAACTCCCGGTGCCGGATGCGGGCCCGTACGCCGTCGACGCAATGCCTCGTGGCCAGGTGAAGGTCCACAGCACCGCACCGTTCGGGGAGTTGCTCCGGGACACCTACCGACAGACCGCCGATGATCCACGCTTCCGGCTGTTTTGCCCGGACGAGACGAACAGCAACCGGCTCGGAGCAGTGTTCGAAGCCACCGACCGTTGCCTTGTGGTGCCGGAACAGGCGGCCGGGACACTGGAGCACGTCTCGGCGGACGGGAGGGTCATGGAAGTCCTCTCGGAGCATCTCTGCCAGGGGTGGCTGGAAGGGTACCTCCTGACCGGCAGGTACGGCCTGTTTGCCAGTTACGAGGCGTTCGCGATGGTCAGCGCCTCCATGACCATCCAGCATGCCAAGTGGCTTCAGCACTCCCGTGACCTTCCGTGGCGGGCGCCGGTTCCCAGCCTCAACATCCTGCTCACCTCCACGTGCTGGCGCAACGACCACAACGGTTTCAGCCATCAGGGGCCGGGGCTCATCGACTCGGTATTGTCGTTGTCCGGCTCGGTGGTGCGCGTGTACCTGCCCCCGGACGCCAACAGCCTCCTGGCCGTTGGTGAGCATGTGCTGAAGAGCAAGGACTACGTCAACCTGGTAGTCATCGACAAACAGGAGCACCCGCAGTACCTGTCACTGGAGGAAGCGCGCAAGCACGCAGCAGCCGGGGCGTCCGTGTGGGACTGGGCGGGCACCAAATCAGATACGCCTGCCGCGGATGGTGACCGTCCCGACGTCGTACTCGCCTGCGCCGGTGACGTGCCCACGCAAGAGGCGCTGGCGGCCGCCTGGCTGCTCCGTCGCCATGTCCCGGAGCTTCGCCTCCGGGTGGTCAATGTCATTGATGCCATGGCGCTGACTCCGCCGAATGTCCATCCACACGGCTTGTCACAGGATGCGTTCGAAGAGCTGTTCACCTCGGACGTGGATGTGGTGATGGCATGGCACGGCTATGCACGGGCGCTGCATCAGCTGCTCCACGGGCGAACCCGGCCGGAACGTTTCCATGTGCGCGGCTACAACGAACAAGGAACAACCACCACGCCGTTCGACATGGTGGTGTTGAACAAAGTCAGCCGATACCACCTGGTGATCGAAGCGCTGCGCCGCACACCGCGAAACCTTGCGGGGGCGGAGGACTTGCTGGGGCACTGCGAGTCCATGCTGCAGGCGCACAACACCTACATCCGGGAGCATTTCGAGGACATGCCGGAGGTGAAGGACTGGGCCTGGACCGATCCGGCCAACTAGGGGCGTTCGGCGGGACAGGCCCCCGTCATCATTCCAGGCTGCAGGCACAAAGCCTAAGCTGTGCGCATGACTGATCACCGGATCACGTGGCATGGGCAACATAAAGCAGGACTGACCCGGGGCGAACGGGCAGCAGACATCCTCCGGAACGGTATGGGCAGTTGGACGTTCGTCGGGTTGTTTATCCTGTTCATGGCCGCCTGGGCAGCGATCAACACCTTCCTGCTCGCAACCCGGGCCTGGGATCCTTACCCCTTCATCCTGCTCAACCTGTTCCTGTCCATGCTGGCCGGCCTGCAAGGGGCCATCCTCCTGATCGCAGCCAAGCGCCAGGATGCCATAGCCGCCGCGATGGCCTTGCATGATTTCGAAACAGATGTCCAGGCGAAGACCGAGATAGAACGCCTGATGGCCCTCAATCGCCAACAGCTTGAGATGCTGCAGGGCGTGCGGACTCTGTTGGAGAGGACGCAAGGGATTGAGCCGGACGCCGCGGATGAACCACGTGAGGGTCGCGAAACCGGCTAAGTGGCGGAAGGGAGGCGAAGTCAGTCCGGAAACTTGACCGCGAGAATCGCCCGCGACAACGTCACGGCACGGTCCGCCATCTTTTCGAGTTCGGCGTCTCCGCAGTCCGCAGGGGTCCAGCGGGTGGCCCCTTCGAGCAACGTCATTACCACCCTCACGTGTTCCCCGGCGTCCTCACATCCCATGTCGCGTGCTGCGGCAACATACATCTCCTCATGGAGTGAGAGCCAGTCATCGACCTGGGCGCGCAATTCCGTGGGCAGGATGTTCGCCATCCTGTCGGTTGCCACCAGCAGGTCCCAGAGATTGCTCTCGGGGAGCCTGACCTGCCGCGTGAAGTGAAGCCTGACCATGGCATCCCAGAATTCGTCCGCTGTTCTTGCAGGGTCCACGGCTTCGAGTAGTGCTACGCCAAATCGATGAAAATGCCAGCGGAGCGACTCGGCAACAATCTCGTCCCGGCCTTCGGGGAAATGCGAGTAGAGACTGGGCGGTTTGACGTTGACGGCGTTGGCGATGGTCCGCATGGACACCGAATTGAAGCCGTGGGCTATGGCGAGTTTCAGGAACGCTTCCAGAATGTTCTGCCGGCCGGCTTTCTGGCCTGCCCAGTTCCACTCTTCCAGGCGGGTCTTGAAGGCCTTACGGGCTACTTCGTAGGAGGTATCGCTCATGGTGCGCAATCCTAACATCCGTTCGTTAGCAAAATCTTATCAAAAGATGTTCCCTAACGTCTGTTAGTTAGGTAAGCTGAAAGTGGCGCGGGACACATGCCCCGTTGCTGTGAAAGCGGCGAAGTGGAGCGAACCATGGTCACTGAAAACTCGAGCGCGGGGGCCGCTCACAACACCAGCAATATGTTCGGCAGCGGGCTTTCCGGCATGGTTGCCGCGTATATAGGCGCACGTGCGCTCGAGGATGAGGCGTACCGGAACGAGGACTGGAGTGCGGAGCGTGTCTTCCGTCCGAAACTGCCTAAATGGCGCCCGCGGAAGACCCGTCCCGGCGAGTCCGGCCCGGCACTGGCTCCCTGACACGCTTACCTGAAAGAGATCTGCCCCGATGTCTGCTGAACTTTTGACCCCCTGGCCGTTGGAGACCCCTCACGAGACAAACCGGGTCCGCGAACTGTTCCTCATGCAACCGCATGCCGACCTGAGCGGCATCCGCCCGATCGTGGCCCGGTCCTGGTACCGCAGCCGTGCTGCGGGAGTGGATGCCTTCGCCGACCGCGGGTTCTATGACGAAGGGCGCGTTGACGAGTACACCATCGCGGCGGCGGGCCCGCACCTGCAAAAACTCGATGAAGTGGCAGCCGATCTGGGCGGTTACGTCAACATCACGGCCCCCAACGGGGTCCTGGTCAAAGCGGACTTCCTGCGCGACGACGGTTTCCCGGCCGGCTATTCCCTGCTGGAGGAAAGCTGCGGCAGCAACGGTGAAGGACTCGCTTTGGAGGAGGGCCGTGGTGTCTGGCTGGCCCCGGAGGAACACTTCCGGGAGGACATGCGCGGAAACTGGTGCTTCGCCTCCTTGGTGCGGGATCCTTTCCACAACCGTGTAAGGGCAGTCATAGGCCTCACCCTTCCCGCCAACCGGGTACCCAGCCTGGAGCCGTCCTCTACGCTGCTGATGCTTGAGGGTGTTGCCTCGCGGATCGAGCGGGACATTGAAGTACGGACCTCGTCCAAGGAAAGGGCGCTCCTGAGCGAGTATCTGAGGGTTTCACGGCGCCGGGGGAACCGCCCTGTGATAGCAGTCGACGGCAAGAATTCCCTGCAGAATGCCGCCGCCACCGCCGCCCTGGCAGACAACGATTTCTCGATTATCTCCGGCTACGCCAAGGCAGTCATGTCCTCCGGACGTGACATGAACTGCGAAGTGATGCTTCAGGGCCCCGGGGTGTCCACCCTGGAGATCTCTCCCGTGACCCTGTCCGCGGCCAACGTGGGAGCAATAGTCGTGGTCCGCCCGCATGCACCCGGCAAGGAACAACGGGCAGGCGCCGCGAGAGGCGCCCTGACATTGGAAGCAGCGCCGCAGCCCACAGCTGAAAGGCTCCTGAAGCACCTTAACGGCACGAGTACGGAATTCAAGCGCACGCTCAACCTTGCCCGGAAAGCGGTGGACCAGGACCGTTCGGTGGTCCTGATCGGTGAGCTGGGCAGCGGAAAACTACGCCTGGCCAACGCCATCGCATCATTACGCGGCGGCCAGATGGTGGTCGATGCCCGCGGCGCAGACCTGAGGAACCCCAACCTGAGGGACGTCCTGCACCGGGTAGCTACCGAACTTCCGGCCACGCTGATCGTGGAGCACGCCGATGAGCTGTCGCAGAACGAAGCAACGGAGGTAGCACACCATCTGCGGGCAAACTCCAACACCAAACTAATCTTCACCCTCACGCGTCCCACGGATGCCACGCTCCTGCTCTCGGAGGCCTTCGACGTCCTTGAGATCTCCGTGGCGCCCCTGCGCAACAGGCGCGAAGACATCCCGCACCTCGCCAACGCCATCGCCGAGGAACTGGGGGAGAGGCGGCTGTCCCGCAGGCTGATCACCACCCTCACGCATGCTGACTGGCCCCGGAACATCGACCAGTTGCGGGCCGTCGTCTCCAATGCCGTTGAACGGGCCGAAGGCGCCGAGGTCACAGCTGACGATCTGCCACAGGGATTCCACCGCGTCCTGACGAAGGGCCGGCTCTCCCGCCTTGAGGATGCGGAGCTCAGCGAACTGCGAACGGCACTCCAGGAAGCAAAGGGCAACCGCAGCCTTGCCGCTGAAACCCTGCAGATCGGACGATCCACCCTCTATCGCCGCATGGACTACTTCCGCAGCCGCGGTTTCGACCTCTGACCCCTGGACGGGATAACAACCAGCCCTGCTTGAACCAGCCGGCCATCCTCGCGATGGCCGGCTCCTGCACGTGCGGCCGCCCCGCCGTGGGACACGTGTCCCACGGCGGTGTCTCGATCTGGTACGGATCGGCGACTTGTTCCCGCGTTGTACTGGAAATCACCCGACGCCGGCCGCCCCAAGGAGTGGCCGGCAGCGACCGAGGGTACGACGACGAACAGGACGAACACACTATGACCCGCGATGCCCAGGGAACCATTCTTGTGGCCCCCCACCATTTCCCGGACCTGGACCGCGAGCACGCGCTCGCGGCGGAGTTCGGCTACACACTCAAGCCGGCGGCAGACACGGAAGCCTTCCGTGAGGCCCTGCCCGAAGCCGACATCGTGATGATCACCCCCTACGCCAAGCTCACTGCCTCGGACTTCCCTTCGATGACCAAATGCCGGGCAGTCATCCGCTACGGAATCGGCTACGACAACATCGACGTTGCCGCAGCAACCGAGGCGGGCATCCCGGTCTCCATCGTCCCCGGTACGGCCTCGGAAGAAGTTGCCTCCCACGCCTTCGCCATGGGCCTGGCACTGGCTCGTCGCCTGCCAGCCGGGAACGCGGCGATCAACAACCTCGGCTGGGCCGGCACCATCGGTTACGACACCCCTGTGCTGTCCGAGCTTGAAGTCGGTGTCCTGGGCATGGGCCGCATCGGGCAGCACGTTGCCCGCATGTACGCAGCTGTAGGGGCCCGGGTCCGCGCGTACGATCCGTTCGTTACGGACAGCTTCGTGGACATGGCCGGACTGGAAACCATCCTTGGGAATTCCGACGTCGTCTCCCTCCACCTGCCGCTGAATGAGGACACCGCGAACCTCATCTCCACGGACGTCCTCGCCGCGATGCGCAAAGGCACTGTGATCGTCAACGTGTCCCGCGGCGGCCTCATCGATGAAGTCGCGCTGGCCGGGGCGTTGTCCTCGGGGCATATCGCCGGCGCCGGCATCGACACGTTCGCCCAGGAGCCCCTTGGCGCGGACCACCCGCTTCGTTCTGCGCCCAACGCTATCCTCACCCCGCACATCGCCTGGCGTTCAAACCGGTCCACGGGGGCCCTGCAGGACGGTGCCGTGGAACGGGTCCGCCTTGCGCTGACGGGCCGGCCCCTCATTGACCTCGTGAACTGATATGTCCCGTGAGCTGAAAAGACTTGTGAACTGAAAAGACTGGAGAAACCTGAATTGGCAACCACCAACCATCTGGAACAAACGCTTGAGGTGCAGAACCCGGTCGAGGACCCGCACCTGCGCCGGGGACCGCGGGGCTTTCCGCTCTTGCCGGGCGGTTACGGGCGCTCAACCTATTACACCGGCGCTCCGAGCCCCTACGCGATCAAGGGTGAGGGCTGCAGGGTGTGGGATGACCGCGGCCGCGAGCTGATCGATGCAAACAACAACTTCACGTCGCTGATCCACGGCAACGCCCACCCTGACATCACCGAGGCCGCCACCAAGGCCCTCACCAGCGGCGCCAGCTGGGGTATCCCCAACCTTTACGAATGGGAACTGGCGGAACTGTTGCTGGGCCGCCTGCCGGAACTGGACCAGGTGCGGTTCGCGAACTCCGGTACCGAGGCCGTCATGTCCGCCATCCGTATTGCCAGGGCCAGCACCGGACGCGAAAAGGTCATCGTTACCAAAGGCGGTTACCACGGCACCTCCGAGGTTGCCCTGGTTCCCGGCGGTCCTTCCTACCAGCGCGGCGTCACCCGCGGGGTGATCGACGACGTCACTGCGGTGCCGCTGAACGACGTCGAATTCCTGCGTCAGGCGGTTGAATCCGCTCCGGAGGCATACGCCGCCATCATCCTGGATCTCTTGCCGAACCGAGCCGGGCTCCTGACGATCAACCAGGAATTCGTCCGCACCGCCCGGGAACTGGCTACCCGCTACGGCATCGTCCTGATCATCGACGAGGTCATCAGCCTCCGCCTTGGCTACAACGGCTTCAGCGGCGAGTACGGGGTTACCCCGGACTTGCTGACCACGGGAAAGCTCATCGGCGGAGGCTTCCCCGTCGGTGCTGTTTGCGGCAAGGCCGGGCTCATGGCGGAGGTTGACCCGACCCGTCCCGGGAGCCTGCCGCACGGAGGTACGTTCTCCGGCAACCCGGTCAGCATGGCCGCCGGTGCCGTTGCCCTTCGCCTCTATACCCAGGATGAAGTCAAGCGCCTGAACCAGTTGGGCGATACCGCCCGCGAAACGGTGAACTCCCGGGTGGCCGACGCCGGCTGGGAGATCCGTGGCCGTGGCTCGCTCCTCCGCGCCGTTCCGGCCGGCGCGGAGAAGGTGGACGAGCACACCCAGCACACCCTGTGGTGGGCCTCCTACGAGCGCGGACTGCTTGGCTCCCCGGCCAACCTGCTATCCCTGTCCACGCCTATGGACGAGAAAGTGGTGGCCGACATCGCAGACCGCCTGGCCGACGCCGTCCTGGCTGTGGCCTCGCAGGCTCCCGCGACGGAAGGTGCCAAGTAGCCATGAAGATCGTTTCCTATGAACACGAATCCGGCACCCGCGGCGGTGTCCTGATCGAGGACACTGTCTACGACCTGGAGCTGCTCCTGCAGGGTTCCGGCCAGGCAGTGCACGGAGCCACCACGTCCGTCCGGGAATTTCTGGAACTGTATGGCGACCGGCTCGAGGCCGTGTCAGCCGAAATCAGCGCCCTGGCCGGCCACGACCCGGAAGCCCATGTGGGGGCCAGGGCCGATGTACGCCTGACCACACCCGTACCGGACCCCTCCAAGGTGCTGTGCATCGGACTGAACTACAAAGACCACGTCGCAGAGACCGGCCGTGCGTTCCCGGAGTACCCGGACGTTTTCGCCAAGTTCGCCTCCACCATGGTGGGGCCCGACGACGACATCGGCGGCGCCAGGGTCAGCAAAAACCTCGATTTTGAAGGTGAACTCGCCGTGGTGATCGGTCGCAGGGCCAGCGAAGTTTCCGCAGAAGAAGCACTCGGCTACGTAGCCGCAGTGGCCCCGCTGAACGATGTCACCGCCCGCGACCTGCAGTACCGCGGCACGCAGTGGCTGGCAGGCAAGGCAGTGGACGGTTCCACCCCGTGGGGTCCTGCACTGGTCACTCTGGACGAAGTGGGCGATCTCCAGAACCTGGAGTTGGCCACCCGCGTCAACGGCATCGAAGTGCAACGCTCCAACACCAGCTACCAGATCTTCCCGATCGCGCGGGTCGTCTCCTACCTCTCGGGTTTCCTCACCCTGGAACCAGGCGACGTCATTGCCACGGGAACTCCGCAGGGCATCGGTGCCAAGCGGAACCCACCTGTCTGGCTGGAACCGGGAGACACGGTGGAAATCGACATCGAAAAGGTGGGACTGCTCCGCAACACCGTCGGCAAGCCCCAGCTCTAACCCCCTGCAAACTCTACGAAAGTTATGAAGACCATGAGTGATGTACAAACACAACCAGGTGAGGCCAGGTATCGGATCGCCGTCGACACCGGCGGTACCTTTACCGACGTCGTTGTTGGTTCCAACAGTGGCAACATGGCAGTCGGTAAGGCGCTGACCACCTACGACCGCGTGTTCACCGGTTTCGAAGCATCGGTTCGCCGCGCGGCTGAATCGGTCGGCTGGAGCGGTGACGACGTGCTCCGCAACGCCGATGTGATCGTCTACGGCACCACCCACGCCACCAACGCAGTGCTCACCGGCAAGGTCGCCAAGACTGCGCTGCTGACCACGGACGGTTTCGCCGACACCCTGTTGCTGCGCGAAGGTGGCCGCCGTGATGCCTTTGATTCCAAGGCCGCCTACCCGCCGCCGTACATTCCCCGCCACCTGACCTTCGAAATTACCGAACGAATCTCCGCCGAGGGCGACGTCCTGGTGCCCTTGGACGAGGAGCAGGTCCGCGAGACCCTCGCTTCCTTCAAGGAACAAGGGATCGAAGCCGTCGCCGTCTCCTTCCTGTGGTCGATCATCAACGACGTCCACGAAAAGCGCGTGGCCGAACTGATCCACGAGATCCTTCCCGGGGTTCCCTACACGCTCTCCAACGAGGCCAACCCCACCATCCGCGAATACCGCCGCTCCTCGGCAGCCTCGATCGACGCCTCCCTGAAACCGTTGATGGCCGACCATTTGGGCAAGTTGCGCGCAGACTTGCAGGAATACGGTTTTGCAGGCGATCTGCTGGTGGTCACCTCCGAGGGCGCTGTCCTCGACGTCGCGGATGTCCTTGACCGTCCGGTCCTGCTGCTGAACTCCGGCCCGTCCATGGCGCCCCTGGTGGGGGCCGCGGCGGCCCCGGACCGCGACACCGTGGTGGTTTGCGACATGGGCGGCACCACCTTCGACGTCTCCCTGGTGGAGGAAGGCGTGGTTCGCCACACCCGCGAGGCATGGCTGGGCGAACCCTTCGTCGGCCACCTCACAGGCCTGTCGTCCGTTGCCGTGTCCAGCATCGGCGCCGGCGGCGGCAGCATCGCATGGATCGACGGCGGCGGCCTCCTCCGCGTAGGCCCGCAAAGTGCGCGAAGCACGCCCGGCCCCGCAGCCTACGGCCGCGGCGGTGAAGAACCGACCGTCACCGATGCCTGCGTGGCACTGGGCTACCTCGACGCCGACGGCTTCGAGGGTGGCTTCACCCTCGACCGTGAAGCTGCCATCAAGGCCATCGACACCCGCATCGCCGGTCCATTGCAGATGGACACGCTGCAGGCCGCCCAAGCGATCCTTGATGTCTCCGCCAACCACATGGCCACAGCCATCCGGCAAGCGTCCTTGGAACAGGGTGTGGACCCACGCGGTGCCCTGATCGTTGCAGGTGGTGGCGCCGGTGCCATGGTCGCAGCTGCCATCGGAAGGCTCCTCGAAGCCGACACCGTCCTCATCCCGGCCACCGCCGGCGTCCTGGCCGCCTACGGCGCCCACCGGGCACCCATCGCCACCGAATTCCTCTCCCCGCTGCACAACGACACCCGCAGTTTCGACGCGGGTTCGGCAACTCGCGCCGTAGAGGATCTCACAGCCAAGGCCGAGGTCTTCAGCAAACGCTTCGACGGCGTGGGGGAGGCCCCCAACGTCACCTACTTTGTGGATGCGCGCTACCCCGGGCAGGCCTGGGACTTGAGGGTCTACCTCGACGAAGCGCCGGACACCTCCGGCGATGCAGCGGGCATCATCGAACGCGCCTTCCACCAGGAGCACGACCGCCGCAACGGCACCCATGACCCCGACAGCCGCGTGGAGATCATCACGTGGGGCGTCCGAGTGGAAATCCCGCGACCGGAGCACACCAAGTCCGAAAGCCAGCTCAGCCCCACGGCGGAAATCCACCGCACGGACCGGATCATCTTCGGCGGCGAACCCTTCAGCACCCAGCGCTACCGCGGCGTCACGCTCGCCCCACGCGACAAGATCGTGGGCCCGGCCGTCATCGACCAGCCCACCACCACCATCGTCGTTCCACCGGAGTGGGACGCCACGCTCGATGAACGATCCAACATCTACCTCACCCGTAAGGAGGCCTAACCGTGACCCGCGAATTCGATCCCGTAAAGCTCTCGGTCCTTGCCAACGCATTCGACGGCATTGTCCGCGAGATGACCAGCGGCCTGCTCCGCTCCGCCCGCTCATCCGTCATCAACACGGCCCGCGACTTCTCCTGCGCCGTGCTGACCGCCGACAACCAGCTGCTCGCTGCCGCCGAAGGTGTGCCCGTGCACGTCTTCGGTGCAGGCCCGCTGGGCGAAGACATGGTGGAACTGCACAAAGACATCAAAGAAGGCGACGCGTTCCTGCACAACGACCCCTACCTGGGTAACTCGCACGCTGCAGACCACGTGATCCTGGTACCCATCTTCATCCAGGGCCACCACCTCTTCACCGCCGTGACCAAGGCCCACCAGGCCGACTGCGGCAACTCGCTTCCCACCACGTTCTTCGCCACTGCAAGGGACGTCTATGAAGAAGGGGCACTGATCTTCCCCTGCGTGCGGATCCAACGCGACTACACGGACATCGACGACATCATCCGCATGTGCCGCTCCCGCATCCGTGTTCCCGACCAGTGGTACGGCGACTACCTGGCGTCCGTCGGCGCCTCGCGCATTGCCGAACGCCGCATTCACGAACTCGCTGAGAAGTTCGGCGTGGATGACCTGGTGGACTTCGTGGACGCCTGGTTCGACTACTCCGAGCGGCTGACCGCCAGCGCGATCGAGAAGCTGCCCGAGTACATCCTCCACGGCACCTCCGCCCACGATCCTTTCCCCGGAACAGGCCCTGACGGTGTGCAGCTCCAGGCAACCCTGGAGGTCAAGCCCAAGCAGGGCAAAGTCGTGATCGACCTGCGCAACAACCCGGACAACCTGCCCAACGGCCTGAACCTGACCAAGGCAACGGCAACCGGTGCGGCACTGGCCGGCATTCTTTCCGGCATCCCGGAAAACCTGCCGAGCAACGCCGGAACTTTCCGCCGCGTTGAGGTGCTGCTGCGCGACGGCTGCGCCGTCGGAGTCCCCAAGCACCCCTACTCCTGCTCCTCGGGCACCACCAACCTGGCAGACCGCGTCGTCAACATCGTCCAGGCCGCCTTCTCCCAGATCGACGACGGCTACGGAACTGCCGAAGGTGCTGCCGGACAGGCGCCGGCCAAGTCGGTGATCTCCGGAACGGACGAACGCAACGGCAACGCTTACGTGAACCAGATCCTGGTAGGCGGCGTCGGCGGTCCGGCCACCCCGTACGTTGACGGCTGGCCCACCTACCAGCGTCCCGTGTGCGGGGCCCTCCTCTACCACGACAGCGTGGAAGTGGACGAGCAGCGCTACCCGATCCTCGTCCACGAACGCACACTGGTCGCAGACTCCGGCGGAGCCGGCCGGCAGCGCGGCGGCCTGGCAACCCGCGTCACCATGGAACCCCGCGGTGAAAGCGTCACCCTCACCTACGGCATCGAAGGCAAGATCAACCCGCCGAAGGGCGTCCGCGGCGGCCACGACGGCGCCGGGCCCTCCGCCTGGGTGGAAGACCTCAAGACCGGCGAACGCCGGGAGATCCCCGTGGTGGGCCGCTACGACCTGCAGTCGGGCGAGAAAGTCGTGTCCATCACCCCCGGTGGTGGCGGCTACGGCGATCCGCTGGAGCGCGACGTCCTGGCAGTCCTCGACGACTACCGCGAATCCCGGATCACGCTCGACGCTGCAGCAGAAGACTACGGCGTGGTCATCACAGGCGGGGCCGTGGACGAGGCCGCCACGGCCAAGACACGCCAGGAGCGCCTGGCCGTTTAGCCACCCACCCGGCCACAGCGCTATAGCAACACGTCCCGGGGCGGGGTATCCTCGCCCCGGGATGTTCCAACAATCGTTAAACGGAGATTCACATGGAACCCATTCGAGTCGGCATCATCGGCGTCGGAAACGTCCTCAACCAATACCTGGACAAGATCGGCGTCCACCCCGACGTCCAGATCGTGGCGCTCGCGGACGTGAACCCCGAAGCCGTCAGGAAGCGCGCGGCAGAGTACGACGTTCCCAAAGCCCTCACGCCCGACGAGTTGCTCGCCGATGAGGAGGTGGAACTGGTCCTCAACCTCACGCCGCCCAAGCTCCACGCGCCCGTCACGCTCCAGGCGATCGCGGCCGGCAAGCACGTCCTCTCCGAGAAACCCTTCGCAACGTCCCTTGAGGAAGCAAAGCAGATCCTGGATGCAGCACGGGAAGCCGGGGTCAAGGTAGGCTCCGCACCCACCACCTTCCTGGGCTCCGGGATGCAGACCAGCCGCAAGCTGATCGACGACGGCTGGATCGGCAAGCCCGTGGCAGCCTTCGCGTCCTTCGCCTGCCGCGGTTACGAGCACTGGCACCCGAACGTCGATCCCTTCTACAGCCCCGGAGCCGGTCCCATGCTGGACATCGGACCGTACCTGATCACCAACCTGGTGAACTTCTTCGGCCCCGTATCGCGCGTCTCTGCGACCACGCCCCGTTCGTCCGAGACCCGTCCCCGTCCGGGCAAGGAAGGGGAAGTCATCCCGATTCAGACCCCGACCCACGTCACGGGAACCATTGACTTCGAGTCCGGTGCTGCCGCCACCGTGATCGTCAGCTGGGACATCTGGAACCACAACCTGCCGCATCTGGAGGTCTACGGCACCGGCGGCTCGCTGGCAGCGCCGAACCCGGACCACTTCTCCGGGGCTCCCGTGCTGCGCCGCGGCGAGCCGGGGGACCTCGCGCTGGACATGACGCCTCCCGGCGGTGGTGACTGGCGCGAAACGCCCATCACCCACCGTGACGATGCCTACCGCGGCATCGGGCTGGCAGAATTCGGCTACGCCATCCGCAACGGCGTGGAACCCCGGACGGGCGGCGACTTCGCCTACCACGTCCTGGAAGTGCTCTTGGCCTTTGAAGCCTCCTCGGAGCAGGGCAAGCACATAGACATCGGGAGCACCTGCGAGCGGCCCCGGCCGCTGCCCTCGGTTGGCCCGCAGGAGCCCTACCGGTTCGACTAGAAGCAAAGCAAAAACAGCGGCCGACGGCGGTACTCGCGTGCCGCCGTCGGCCGCTGTTTTTGCGTGTCCGGGGCAGAAGGGGGCTGCGTCCCAAAGTGGGACACAACGTCGCTTTCCCGCAGTGAAAACCTGAGGTTCGGGCGAATCGGTTTGCAAATGCCGACGCACCTACGAATTTAGGAGAACGCATGACTACCACAGCCGCTGCTGACATCGGCACAGACGTCAAGACCGCAGCCGACAAAAAGGCCGTCCGCCGCCGCACCGTCGCACAAGCAATCGTTGAGTATTTGCAGGTCCAGTACAGCGAACTGGACGGCGAGAAGCGCCGACTGGTTCCCGGCATGTACGGTATCTTCGGCCACGGAAACTCCGTCGGTCTGGCCCAGGGCATCGACGAATACGGTTCCGACTTCACGTACTACCAGGCCAAGAACGAGCAGTCTGCAGTTCACGCAGCCATCGGCTTTGCCAAGGCGTCCAACCGTGCCGCCACCTTGGCCTGCACGGCCTCCGCCGGGCCTGGTTCCACCAACATGGTCACCGGCGCTGCAACCGCCACGACCAACCGCCTCCCGGTGCTGTTGTTCCCCGCGGACATCATTAACAACCGTTTTGGCGATCCCGTGCTGCAGCAGATCGAGCACCCGGTGGAGCGCGATGTCTCCGCCAACGACTGCTTCCGACCCGTCAGCCGCTACTTTGACCGGATCACCCACCCGGCCCAGTTGCTGTCCACCCTTCCGGAGGCCATGCGCGTCCTTACCGACCCGGTCGAAGCCGGTGCGGTCGTGGTATGCCTGCCGCAGGACATCCAGGGTGCCGAGTTCGACTTCCCGGAGATCTTCTTCACCCCCCGGGTCTGGCACATTCGCCGGCGCCCGGCAGTTGAGGACGAGCTCCGTGATGCCGCCGGGATCATCCGTAGCGCCGAACGTCCGCTGCTGATTGCCGGTGGTGGAGTCCGCTACTCCAAAGCACAGGAAGAACTGGCGCGTTTCAGCGCCGAATTCGGCATCCCTGTCTCCGAAACGTATGCCGGAAAGGGCAGCGGCCCGGTGACCGACTTGAACCTTGGCGCACTGGGCGTGACAGGCACTGTGGGTGCGAACGAGATCGCCGACGCCGCGGACGTCGTGATTACGGTGGGTTCGCGCCTGCAGGACTTCATTACGGCCTCGCACTCGCTTTTCCAGAACCCTGACGTGAAGTTCGTGAACCTTAACGTAGGTGCGTTCGATGCCCACAAAATGGGCTCATTCCCCGTCATCGGAGATGCCAGGCTGAACCTCGCGGCCCTCCGGGAACGCCTCTCCGCTGTCGGCTATTCGACATCCGCGGGATTCAGGAGCGACATTGCCGATGCACGCAAGGCCACGCTGGAAGTGCGCAAACACGACCTGCAGGCCTTCCCGGGCGAGAAGATGAGCCAGGCGCAGGTCATCGACGTCTTGAACAGGACCACTACCGGCGAGGACGCGCTGATCCTGGGCTCCGGTGGCGTGGTGGAGGGCATCCACAAAGCCTGGGATTCTTCAAACGGCACCGACATCCACTTCGAATACGCCAACTCCTGCATGGGCCATGAGATACCCGCAGGATTGGGCTACCGAATTGCCCGCGACGGCGAGCCCGGTGAGGTCTATGTCCTCATCGGTGACGGCACGTACTTCATGCAGCCCACTGAACTGGTAACCGCAGTGCAGGAGCGCCAGAAGATCATCACGATCGTGGTCGACAACCGTGGCCACCAATGCATCTGGCCCCTTCAGGTTGCCAAGGGCGGCCCGGGCCGTGAATTCGGTACGCAGTACAAGGAGCGCAACGCCGGATCCGGACGCCTTGACGGGCCGGTACTGGAGTTCGACATCGCTGCCAACGCGGCCAGCATGGGCTGCGCCGCGTGGTCAACGACCACCATCGAGGAGTTTGAGGGCGCCCTCGCCGAGGCCCGCGCCGCTGAGGGGCCTGCCGTGATCGTCGCCCACGTCGAGCAGTACCGGTACCTGTCCGGCAACGGCGCTTTCTGGGACGTCGGAGTGCCGATGACCTCCCAGCGCCCGGGCAGCCAGGAAGGTACCGCCAAGCACCTCGAAGGCCGCGCCCGCCAGCGCTACTACGCTGCCACCACCGCACCCGAATCACGCTAGGCACATCGGGCGGGACCGTTCCATCGGCGGTCCCGCCCGCATGTTTTTCGATAACAGTCCCCATTTCCTGACCAAGGAGCATTCACTATGAGCTCATTTGCCGTTACTGATCCGGCTACCGGAACCATTCATGCCGAGTACCCCGCGGCCACCGACGCGGAGGTCGAGGCAGGACTCGGCGCAGCACAGAAGACATACCAGGAGTGGTCCCGGACCACGACCGTGGCCGAGCGCGCTGTCTTGGCCAAGCGCCTCGCGGACCTGTTTGTTGAGCGTAAGGACAAATTGGCCGCCATCATCAACCGTGAGATGGGCAAGCCGTTGCAGCAGGCCGTGGGGGAAGCCGAGTTTTCCGGTTCCATCGCAGCTGCCTTCGCTGAGCACGCGGAAGAGTGGCTCGGGGACGAGGAACTTGAGGTGGCGGATGGACTGAGGACCTTCTTCCGCTACCAGGGCCTCGGCGTGATCCTGGGCATCATGCCGTGGAACTACCCCTACTACCAAGTGGCACGGTTCGCGATCCCCAACATCATCCTTGGCAACACGGTGATCGTCCGCCACGCCAGCCAGTGCCCGGAGTCGGCGTTGGCGTTGGAGGAACTCTTCCGCGACGCAGGTTTCCCCGAGGGTGCCTACGTCAACCTGTTCGCCACCCACCAGCAGATTTCCACCATGATCGCGGACGACCGCGTACAGGGTGTCTCGCTGACCGGTTCGGAACAGGTGGGTGCGATCGTGGCGGAGCAGGCCGGACGTGCCCTGAAGAAATGCGTCCTGGAGCTTGGCGGCGCCGACGTTTTCCTGGTGCTCGATACCGATGACGTGGACCTTGCAGTGAAGAAGGCCGTGATGGGCCGCATGGGCAACACGGGCCAATCGTGCAACGGTTCCAAGAGGATCGTGGTGCTGGACAAGTACTTTGACGAGTTCGCCGGGAAGTTCAAGGCTGCCATCGCCGGCCAGTCCTACGAGAACGGCGATTTCGGCCCGATGTCCTCAGATTCGGCCACCAGGTTCCTGGCTTCCCAGGTACAGGGTGCGTTGGACCAGGGCGCCGAAATCCTGGTGGGCAACAATGAGCCCCAAGGCAACGTCTTCACTCCGACGGTGATTACCAACATCACCCCGTCCATGGACGTTTACAGCGAGGAACTGTTTGGTCCGGTCGCCCAGTTGTACAAGGTCAGCAGCGACGAGGAAGCAATCAAGCTCGCGAACTCCTCGCCGTACGGCCTGGGTTCGGTGGTAATCTGCGACGACGTCGAGCGCGCCGAGCGCGTCGGCAACCAGCTCGACGTCGGCATGGTCTTCGTCGGTGCCTACGACCTCAGCGGTGCGGATGTGCCGTTCGGCGGCGTCAAGAAGTCCGGTTACGGCCGCGAACTGGGCAAGGTGGGCATGTTGGAGTTCGCCAACAAGAAGCTGTTCCGCTTCGCGAAGTAGGTCCTGGGAGTGTAGTTTCATACGCAGCACAAGGAGGCCGGATCATTGCGATCCGGCCTCCTTCTTTGTCCCGGTTTCCTTCTATGCCCGGGACTCAGGCTCCGTACGTGGTCTGCCCGGACACTTCCGGGATGTCCACCCAGCCGCCGGAACCGGCGCTCGTCAGGGAGGCATCAACGAGTTCCGAAGCGGACCAGCCGTCGGCGGCGGAGGGGCCGAGCTGCTTGCCTTCGGCCACGGAACGCAGGAACAGTGCTGCCTCGATGGTCTTGAGGTCGTTGAATCCGATGCCGGGGCCGGGTCCTGGCTGGAAGCGGCCGAATTCTCCGTAGGACGGCGGGGTCATGATGGTGCGGTATCCGCTGCGGTCCGTGGCCAGTTCCAGCTGGTTCATCCGTTCGAAGTTCCAGCGCAACGAGCCTTCGGTGCCGTACACCTCGATGATGTATTCGGCGTGCGGGCCAATGGCTACACGGGTGGATTCGAACATACCGATCGCGCCGCCTTCAAAACGGGCCAACATCGCCGTGTAGTCCTCGTTCTCCACTTCACGGGTGACGTCCGATGCCTGGCCCATGTCGAAGGAGTTGGAGGAGTTGCCTGCGGGCAGTGGACGGTCCTTGATGAAAGTTTCGGTGACCGCGTTGAGCGAGGTGATCCGGCCAACCAGGAACTGTGCAAGGTCGAAGCCATGGCTCAGGACGTCGCCAAGGACTCCCGAACCGGCGCGTGCCTGCTCGTAACGCCATGTGAAGACCTGCGTCGGGTCGGAGGCATAGCCCGTGAGGAGACGGATCTGCACGTTGGTGATCCGACCCAGAGCGCCGGACCGGATGAGCCGACGGGCTTCCGCGACGGCCGGTGCGTGCCGGTAGTTGAAGCCCACGGAGGTGATCAGCCCTGCGGCTTCGGCGCCCTGGGCTATTTCGCGGGATTCCCGGGCACTGCGGCCCATGGGCTTTTCGATCCAGAAGTGCTTGCCGGCCTCGATGGTTGCCATAGCGATTTCGTGGTGCAGGAAGTTGGGGGAGCAGATCGAGACAACGTCGACGTCCGGGTTCTCGAGGACCTTGCGGTAGTCGGTGGCCGTTTCCTTATAGCCGAGTGCGGCCTCGGCGTGGTGGCGTCCGGCGTCGTCGGGGTCTGCGGCGATCACCAGCTCGGGGTGGCGCGGCAGTTCAGGGAAGAACTGCTTCGTAGCGAGGTAGGCGCGCGAGTGCAGGCGCCCCATCCACCCCACCGAGATGAGGCCAACGCCAATGCGGTTCTGGTCTTCCAAAGTGGACTCCTTATTTTGTGCCGCTCTCCGGCGGTGCTGTGCCGCGCAGAAAGACGGCATCTGCCCATCAGCCTAGGAACCCACGGAGGGTGCGCTGTGTCTCAATCTGAGACATCCGGCGGCGGGGCCGGGCTGTTTGAGTAGAACGTACTAGTCCCGCAACGCCAACCAAGAGGAGCCGTCGACGATGATGCACCGCAGCCCGTGGAATCGGACGGAACCCTTGCGGGTGATCGTCACAGGAGCGACGTCCGGCGTTGGAGAAGCGACCGCGAAACTGTTCGCTGCCCGTGGTGCCCGGGTAGCGCTGCTGGGCCGCCGCCCGGGGGAGCTGCGGCGCGTTGCGGGAGAGCTCGACGGCGGTGCGCACCACGTGGTTGCCGACGTCGCCAGTGCAGAATCGGCCCGGAACGGCGTCCGGGGAGCCATTCACGCCCTCGGCGGGCTGGACGTGGCAGTCAACGCTGCGGGGGTTGCCGGCTACGCGGCCCTTGAGGACCTGGACGAGGACCGCTGGCGTGAGGTGCTGGACACCAACCTTTCCGGCACCTTCTACGTCGCGCGGGAAGCGGGCCTCCACATGCGCAGGTCCGGGGGAGGGGCGATTGTCAACGTCGCCTCTGACCTCGCAACCATGGGCGTTGCAGGACTGGCCCACTACTGCGCCGCGAAGGCCGGCGTCGTGGGGCTCACCAAGGCGCTGGCCCTTGAGTTGGCGCCCTCTGTCCGTGTCAACGCCGTCTGCCCCGGGCCGATCGACACGCCCATGCTGCGCGCCGGCCTGAACGACGCGCCGGACCCGGTTCTGGCCCTGCGGCAGAAGGAAAGTGCCGTCCCGCTCAGCCGGCTCGCGGAGCCGGAAGAAGTGGCGGCGGCCATCTATTTCCTCGCCGTCGAGGGCACGTTCGCCACTGGTACCAGCATGGCGTTCGACGGCGGCACTTCGGCCGCTTAGCAGCTTCACCCAAGACCTCATCAAGACAAACAAGCCAAGGAGCTTTGAAGGTTATGTCCGACTCGAAGTACAACGATCTCCGCAGCGCACGCTGGTTTGCGCCGCACGACCTCACCGGATTCGTGCACCGCACCGCCATCCAGGCCGAAGGCTTCTCGCGCTTCGCCATTAAGGACCGGCCGGTCATTGGCATTGCCAACTCCTGGTCGGAGCTGGTCAACTGCAACATCCACTTCAAGCTGCTTGCCGAGGCCGTGAAGCGTGGCGTCCTGATGGCCGGTGGTTTGCCGCTGGAGTTTCCCACCATCTCCTTGGGCGAGAGCCTGATGAAGCCCTCGGCCATGCAGTTCCGCAATCTGATGGCCATGGACGTCGAGGAATCCATTCGCGCCTACCCGCTCGACGCGATCGTGCTGTTGGGCGGCTGTGACAAGACCGTCCCCGCGCAGCTCATGGGAGCCGCCAGCGCAGACATTCCCACCATCATGCTGACCGGCGGCCCCCAGGAGCCCGCCCACTTCCGGGGCAAGCAATTGGGTGTCGGGACGGACACCTGGAAGTACGCCGATGAACTGCGGGCAGGAAAGATCACCGAGGCCGACTTCGACGAACTCGAGTCCGCCGCCAAGCCCTCCGCCGGGCACTGCAGCGAAATGGGCACGGCCTCCACCATGACGTCCCTCGTTGAGGCCTTGGGCATGTGCCTCCCGGGCAGTGCGTCCATCCCCGCCGTCGACGCCAGGCGCGGGCAAGCCGCGGAAGCCACTGGCCGCAGGGCCGTTGAAATGGCCCTGTCGGGTCCGAAGCCCAGCGAGATCCTCACCAAGGAAGCGTTTGATAACGCCATCACGTTGCTGATGGCCGTAGGTGGCTCCACCAATGCCGTGGTTCACCTTTTGGCACTCGCCCGCAGGGTGGGTTACGAACTTCAGCTGGACCGGTTCCACGAGATTTCGCAGCGCACTCCGCGGATCGCCAACGTCCGTCCGTCCGGTGAATACCTCGTGAAACAGCTCTTCGAGGTCGGCGGCATCCCCACGGTGCTGAAGGCCCTGGATCCGCTGTTGCACCGGGATGCCTTGACCGTCACGGGCGAATCCCTCGCAAAGGGCTACGAATCGGCACCTGAGCCGGACGGCGTCGTCGTGAGCACGCTTGAGGCGCCGTTCGATGCATCCGGTGGCATCGCCGTCGTTCGCGGCTCGCTGGCCCCGAACGGTGCGGTGATCAAGCGCAGCGCAGCCTCCAAGGACCTGCTGCAGCACAAGGGTTCGGCCATAGTTTTCGAGGACATCTACGACCTTGGCCGCAGGATTGACGATCCGGACCTGGACATCACGGAGGACTCGGTCCTGGTGCTCCGCAACAGCGGCCCGGTGGGTGCGCCCGGAATGCCGGAATGGGGCATGCTGCCCATTCCGCAAAAGCTGCTGCGCAAGGGTGTCCGGGACATCGTGCGGATCTCCGATGCCCGCATGAGCGGTACCGCGTTCGGCACCACGGTGCTGCATGTGTCCCCTGAAGCTGCCGTGGGCGGTCCGTTGGCCATTGTCCGGGACGGCGATCCGATCGTGCTGGACGTCGAAAACCAGCGCCTGGACCTCGACCTCCCCCAGGAGGAGATCGAAGCCCGGCTCGCTGACCTCAAGCTTCCGCAGCCCAAGTATCGCCGCGGCTACGGCCGACTGTTCATTGACCACGTCAACCAGGCTCACGAGGGCTGCGACTTCGATTTCCTCAAGGGCCTCCCTGATGAGGAGCCGCAGCGCCTGCCGTATGGCCTGATGAGCGGCTGGCAGGGCGGCTGGTGAGAAGCCGCGACGAGGAAGGGCAGGGAACGGGCATGTCACGACCGAAAGTAATCGTCATCGTCCAGGACGGCCGGCCGTTGCCTCCTGTGGAGCGGCTGGACGCCGAGGCCGAGGTGGTGGTGGTCCGGTCCGCCGAAGAGTTCAAGGCGGCGCTGCCCGGGGCGGAAATCCTGTTCCTGAACGACTTCAGGACAAAGCTTCTGCGTGACGTTGGTCCGGGGGAGCTGCGATGGATCCACACCTCGAGCATCGGCGTGGACAGCCTCATGACCGGGGAGATCATCAACGGCGACATCGTGGTGAGCAATTCGCGCGGCGTTTGTGAACGGCCCATCGCCGAGTGGGTCCTGGGTGTCCTGTTGATGTTCACCAAGGACCTGCGCCGAACCATCGAACTGCAGCAAGCAAGGACCTGGCAGCACCGGGAAACCGAACCGTTGCTGGGACGCAAGGTCCTGGTGGTCGGCCCTGGACCGGTGGGGCGCGAGACGGTCCTGCTGCTGCGTGCGGCGGGCATGGATGTGTCGGTCGTCGGACGGACAGCGCGTGAGGATAAGCAACTGGGCGCCATTGCCTCCTTCGAGGAGCTGGACCTGCTCCTAGGGGAGGCCCAGGACGTGGTGCTGACGGTGCCGCTCACTGAGGAGACGCGCGGGCTGTTCAACGCTGCACGCTTTGACAAGATGCGTCCGGGAGCGCGGTTGGTCAATGTGGGCCGCGGGGCCGTGGTGGTGGAACAGGACCTGCTCGACGCCATCGACGCCGGGCACGTGGGTGCAGCAGCCCTGGACGTTTTCGAGAACGAGCCGTTGGCAGCTGAAAATCCACTCTGGAGCCGCAGCAACATCCTGGTCTCGCCCCACGCCTCCGGGGACCTGATCGGGTGGCGTGGCCGGGTTGTGGACTGCTTCGCAGCAAACCTGCAGAAGTGGAAGACGGGCGAGCCGCTCAATGACATCGTGGACCTGAAAAAGCTTGGCGGAACCGCTCCAAAACCCCTGTCCCAAGCTGGTACAGTGCTCCCACAATCCGCGTCGATAGTGTGATTCAGCACTCAAAACTTCGCGACGAGGATTACATGTCAAGCACAACAAAAGGGAAGCAGACGCCTACCCGGACCCAGGAAGACAAGCTCAGCGGCAACATGGGGGTGGGCGAGCTCGTGATGAACGTGCTCGCTTTCTCCTCCCCGCTGACCACCGTTGCAGGCACCCTGCCTGTGATGCTCCTTTTTAGCGGGCACACGGCTCCGGGCATCTACCTCCTGGTGACGTTGATGCTCCTGATCTTCTCGGTGGGCTTCGTCAGGATGAGCCGCAGCGTGGACGCTCCCGGCGGCTTCTATTCATTCGTCACCGCCGGCCTTGGCAAGCCGGCCGGTCTTGGTGGTGCACTGTTGGCGCTGGTGGGTTACATCTTCATCGGCTTCTTTGCGCCGTCCCTGTTCGCCCTCACCCTGCAGGGCTTTGTGGTGAACACCCTGGGTGGTCCGGAGATTCCGTGGTACTGGTACGGGTTGGGCATCATCACCGTCACCACGCTTTTGGCTTACAACCGCATCGACTTGTCGGCAAAGGTCCTGACGGTAGTCATGTTGCTGGAATCGGCCGTGGTGGTCATTTTCGATGTGGCCGCGTTCGCCTCGGGCGACGTGTCACAGGGTGTCGGGTTCTCCATGCCCTGGATCACCGACGCCGGGTTGGGCCTGGCCCTGTTGTTCGCCGTGGGAAATTTCTTCGGGTTCGAAGCGACGGTTATCTACCGGGATGAAGTGAAGAACCCTGACCGGACCATTCCCAGGGCCACGTATCTGGCGGTGGTCGGCATTGGCCTGTTCTACGCGGTGGCCGCATGGGCCTACACGGCATTCCTCGGCGCCGACAATGTCCAGGACGAGGCCAAAGCAAACACGGTGAATCTGTTCAACGACGGAGCCACTGCGCTGGTCGGCAAGATTTTTGCCGATATCGGGGTCGTCCTCTTGATCACGTCGATCCTGGCCTCCATGCTGTCCATCCAGAATATTGCGGCCCGGTACAGCTTCTCGCTGGCGGCCGACGGGGCGCTGCCGAGGATCCTCGGCCGCGTCCACCCACGGCATAAGTCCCCCTATGTTTCGGCGGTGGGCGTGGGCATGGTTTGGGTGGTTGCCACTGTGGTGTTCACCCTGGTGGCGGTTGCTCCCGAGGCCCTCTATCCGATCGCCAGTGGAAGCGGCACGTTCTCGGTCCTGCTGCTGATGTTCATTACGAGTTTCGCGGTGCTGGTCTACTTTGTGCGCCGCCGCAGTTTCGCTCCCGAATCCGTGTGGAAGACCATTGTTTCCCCCATCGTCAGCGTGTTGTTCCTTGGCCTGATTACTTATCTGGCAATTGCGAATTATCCCGAGCTGGTCGGTGGATCGGCCGTCATGACGGCAATTTTCATGACATTTACTTTTGCTTTGTTCATCGGCGGCATTATTTATGCATACTTCCTGCGTTCAAAGCGCCCCGAGGTCTATGCGCGTTTGGGCCGGCAGAAGATTGATCAATAACCACTGCATTATTGGAGGGCTGCAATGACGCAACAGATCAGGGTTGGCCTGTTCGGGACCGGGAGGATCGGTCAGGTGCATGCCATGAGCCTGGCAACGTTGGAAGAAGCGACGCTCACTTGGGTGTGCGATCCATACCTGGAAGGTGCCAAGCGGACTGCTGCCGAGTTCGGCGGCAGGGTCAGTGACGACCCCGCCGAAGTCTTTGCTTCAGGGGAAGTGGATGCCGTCATCGTGGCCTCTCCGACCGCTACCCACGTGGAACTCATTGAACAGTCAATCGATGCAAATATCCCCGTGCTGTGTGAGAAACCTGTTGACCTGGAGATTGCCCGGGTTGATGCACTCCGGGCCAAGGCGGCTGCTGCGGATGTTCCGATCGCTTTGGGGTTCAACAAGCGTTTTGACCGGCATTTTGTGGAACTACGGCGGCGGGTGGGGGCAGGGGAGATCGGTGCCTTGGAGCAGCTGATCATCACCAGCCGGGATCCAGGGGAGCCGCCGGCGGCTTACCTGCCCCAGTCCGGCGGGATTTTCCGGGACATGACCATCCACGACCTGGACATGGCCCGCTACTTTCTTCCGTACATTGTGGAGGTCGCGGCCCGCGGTGCCAACGTCTTCAGCGAAAGCATCCGGGAGGCGGGCGACTTCGATTCCACCGTGGTCACCCTTCGGGGTACCAACGACCAACTCGTGACCATCCTCAATTCAAGGCATTCCGCGTACGGCTACGACCAGCGCATCGAGGCCTTCGGCTCCACCGGTTTGCTCCAGGTGGCCAACAAGAATGACAGCCTGGTGCGGCATTGGGGCACGCGTTCCGTCGAGGGGACAGGCCCGTACCAGAACTTCTTCCTGGAGCGCTATGCGGAGGCGTACCGGCTTGAAGTCGCCGAGTTCCTGCGCGCTGTCCGCGGCCTGCCCTCCCGGAGTCCCGGCTTCGAGGACGGCCGTGCTGCCTTGGTCCTGGCCGACGCGGCGGAGAAGTCAGCCCGAACAGGCGCTGCCATTGCCGTGGATTTGTCAGCGTAGCCCTTTGAATGCCCGGCCCGGGCACGGATTCTTTCGCAACAATCCGTGCACGGGCCGGGCATTTCCCTTTTAACTCCGGCTAATTCCCATTGATTCGTTTCCTATGGCAACAATTTCTGCAAGCCGTGTTCCAAAGTGGCACACACGCCGTTGCGTCGAGTCCGTCAAAGTTCAAGTAAGTGAAACAGAGTGGCGCAGGTCACGCGGTTTACGGGTGTCTTTGGATTTCCCGCCTCCGCAACGTCAAACAATGTGGTTGGACGGACCATCGCCAATGGTGTTTCACCGGTTCATTTGCTTGGCCCTATCAATCGAGGATGAGATGACCGATGCACCACCGGTGACAGCTCCACTTGTCGCCCTCAAGGACATACACAAGACATTCGGGGCGGTGTCCGCTTTGCGCGGCGTCAGCATCGATGTCATGCCCGGCGAAACCTTCGCTCTGCTAGGAGACAACGCCGCCGGCAAATCAACGCTCATGAAAGTGCTGACGGGCGTCTACCAGCCCGATCGGGGCGCCATTGAGCTGGATGGAAAACGGACCGAGTTTCCTACGCCGTCCGCTTCCCGGGACCAGGGTGTCGAGATGGTCTACCAGGACTTTGCCCTGGCAGACAACCTGGACGTACGCACCAACATCTTCCTTGGCCGGGAACCACAGAAGAATATCCTCGGTCCGCTGGTGCGGATCATCGATCGCAAGAAGATGGAGTCCGAGACCAAGCGCGTGCTGGAGCGCCTGGACATCCCCATCAACCCGCGCCTGAAGGTCAAGCGCCTCTCGGGCGGTCAGCGGCAGGCCGTGGCCATCGGGCGCGCCCTGGCATTCGATGCACGTCTGATCATCATGGACGAACCCACTGCCAACCTGTCGGTGGCGAAGGTGGACAAGTTGATCGAAGTCACCCAGCGGCTCAAGGATCTGAGGATTGCAGTCATCATCATTACCCACCGGCTTGACGAAGCCTTCGCGGTGGCAGACCGCTTCGCCGTCATGCGCCAGGGGCAGGTGGTGGGCCGGTTCCGCGTCGGCGAGGTCTCGGAAGCCCAAGTGGCCCACCTGATCTCCCACGGCACCTTGGATGACTACGTCGACACCGGAAGCGGCATCCCCGATGACCGCCGCAAGATCGGAAGCACGTCAAGCAAGGAAGCCGTTGATGCCATGTCCGTTGGCGGACCTGCAACCGGGAGCGACTCATGAGCCTCACCATGGACACCCTCAAGACAAAACTAGGACCCGCCGATCTCAAGGAGGGCCTGACGGCCACCAAGGTCAAGCGGTTCATTGGGGACTACGGGATCATCATCCTCTTCGTGGTGATCCTCATCGTCCTTGCCGCGGCCGCGCCGAACTTCCTGACCCTGAACAACATCGTGAATGTGGTCCGGCAGTCATCGATTATCGGCTTGATCGCGCTGGGAATGACGTTCATCATGATCACCGCGGGTATCGACCTGTCGGTTGGTTCGGTCGTCGGCTTGGCGGGCATGACATTCGCCATCCTGGCGCCCGCCAGTGGCGGCGCCTTCTGGCTCCCGCTGATAGCCGGCCTGGGCGTGGGACTCCTGGTCGGTTTCCTCAGCGCAGCCATGGTTGTCTGGGGAGCAATCCTTCCCTTCCTGGCCACGCTGGCCACCATGGCCATAGCCCGTACCGCAGCCCTGGTCATCACTGACGGGCAGGTTGTTTCCGGGTTGAGCGGACCGGCCGAATGGCTGGGCTCCGGATTCCTGGGTCCAGTCCCGGTCCCTGTGATCATCTTCCTGCTTGCCGCCATCATCTGTGAGTTCGTGTTGAGCCGTACCAAGTTCGGCTCCCATGTGTACGCCGTGGGCGGCAACGAAGAGTCGGCCAAGAAAGTGGGTATCTCCACCAGCCGGGTGCTCTTCACCGTCTACCTGATCGGTGGCGTGACGGCTGCCTTGGGCGGTCTTGTCCTGACGGCCCGCCTGGATGGCGCCGCACCCGTGGCAGGTACCGGATACGAGCTCCAGGTGATCGCCGCCGTCGTGATTGGCGGCACGAGCCTCTTCGGCGGTGTCGGCACCATCCGGGGAACCGTGATCGGGGTCCTGCTGCTGGGCGTCGTCATGAACGGCATGAACCTGCTCGGCGTTTCCTCCTACTACCAGCAGGGCGTACAGGGCGTGATCCTCGTCCTCGCCGTGCTGCTGAACCGCTGGAAATCCGACTAGTCCAGCACCCAACCAACGCAACACCACCATCTCCAAGCGCACAGACAAAACCACTGAAAGGAACAACCATGGGAATGCGACACAAGCTCGCTGCGGCCACAGCCATGTTGGCTGCCGGAGCCCTGACCCTCACCGGCTGCGGAGGCAGCAGCAACGCCAGCGGTTCCGAACAGTCCGGGAAGAGCTACAACATCGGCGTTGTGGTCCTCGACCTGCAGGACCCGGACTTGGCGCACATGACCGACGCCATGAAGAAGACGGCTGAAGAAAAGGGCGTCAAGCTCAACATCACCGACTCCAAGAAGGATGTGGGCAGCGAACTGAACCAGGTTGAGGACCTCCTCACCCGCCAGGTGGACGCTGTGATCATGCAGCCCCTGGACGGCGATGCCAGCCAGAACGCCGCCAAGCGGGTCATCGCTGCCAACATCCCGTTGTTCATCCTGTCCACCGAGTTCGCGGAAGGCTCTGACGTCGGCTACAAGAGCTACATCGGTGTCGATGACACCGTGGCCGGCCAGATGCAGGCCGAGTACCTCAACAAGGTCATGCCCGACGGCGGCAACCTGGTGTTCGCCGCGGGCATCTACGGTGCCTCGTGGACCGACCGCCGCAAGTCCGGATTCGACAAGACGATCAACAAGAACTTCAAGATCGTGGCCGAATTCCAGGCCAAGGGCAGCCGTGACGACGCCAAGCGCAACATGGAAGACACGCTCCAGCGCTTCCCGTCCGGCCAGATTGACGCCGTGGTGGCCAATAACGACGAGATGGCCATTGGTGCCGCGTCGGCCATTGAGGACGCAGGCCGTACGGCTGAGTTCAAAGCGGTAGTCGGCGTCGACGGAACCGAGCCTGCTTTGCAGGACATCAAGGCCGGCACCATGTCCGCGACGGTCCGCCAGGACTCCGCGGGGCAGGGCGTCAAGGCAGTGGAGGTTGTTACGGACTTCCTCAACGGCTCCAATGTGGACAACCGCTACACGCTGCCATTCACCCTCATCACCAAGGACAACCTGTCCGAGTTCCTGAAGTAGCCACTTCCGCATAAGGAAACGGGCACAGCGGATTCCGTCCGCTGTGCCCGTTCTGTTTTGGCACAGTCCGCCTGGCGGGCCCCCGCCTAGACTTCCAAAGGACCACTATGGAAATGGAGAAGTCGATCATGCCCCACGGCGACGGCGGAGACTCAACACTGACGCGGCTGCTTGCCGCTCTGCGCGGGCAAGGCATCGAGGTGGACGATTCTCCGCGTCGCCTCTCCGAATACTCCTATGACGCCTCCAACTACCGCGTCCGGCCTGCCGCCGTAGCCTTTCCGGCAAACGTCGACGATGTCCGGGCAGTCGTGCGCGAATGTTCGGCCCTGGGCATATCCATCACGCCGCGCGGCGGCGGCACGTCCATGGCGGGCAATGCGATAGGCACTTCCTTGGTGCTGGACCTGTCACGCCGGATGGCGGCCGTGGAAAAGCCCGACGCCGGCGAGGCAGCAGTGTGGGTGGATGCCGGCGTGGTCCTCGGTGAGCTGCGCTCGTTCGTAGAGTCCGTCACGGAAGGCATGTTGACCTTTGCCCCCGATCCCTCATCCATGACCCGGGCCACCGTGGGCGGTTCGATTGGCAACGACGCCTGCGGCAACCACTCAGTGGCCTATGGACGCATGACGCAGCACGTCGAGGAGGTGGAGCTCGTCACGGCTGACGGTGCCTACCTGCGCGCCGGGCGGAACTTCCTATGCGCCGTTGATCACCGGGACGGGCACTCCGTTGCCCGGGCAGCAGAGCTGCTCCACGGGTTGAAGGAGCTCGCCCAGGCCAACCTGGCTGCACTCCGGGTAGAACTGGGAAACATCCCGAGGCAGGTCTCGGGTTACCATTTGGGACACCTGTTGCCCGAAAACGGCATGGATGTTGCCGCTGCCATGGCCGGCAGCGAAGGCACTTGCGCCATCGTGGTCAGGGCCAAGGTGCGCCTGGTTCCCAAGCCGCGCACAACAGCGCTGCTGTGCCTCGGTTATGCGAACACCATAGATTCCGCCCGCGACGTGATGACCATCCTCGCCGCCAAGCCAAGCGCCATCGAAGGCCTGGACGCGTCAATTGTGGACATTATGCGCCACAGGCATGGTGCCGGCAGCGTTGACTCCCTGCCGCAGGGCAAGGCGTTCCTGATGGTCGAATTCCCCGGGGACACGATTCAGCAGGCCTCGGCTGCTTGTGAGCGGCTGCTGGCCAAACTCGCCGCCGACGGCAGGATCCTCGATCATGCCCTGGTCACCGAACCCCTGGAGCGGGCTAAGCTCTGGCGCGTCCGTGAAGACGGGGCAGGGCTGTCATCCCGCCGGATTGACGGGATCCAAACATGGCCGGGCTGGGAAGACTCCGCCGTTGCCCCGGATCGATTGGCGGACTACCTCGCGGAGTTGCTGCCCCTCGTGGAGAGGTACGGCTACACCGCTTTCATGTACGGACACTTCGGCGCCGGCTGCGTCCACATGCGCCTCGATTACGATCTCCGCAGCGACAACGGACGTCAAACGTTCGAGGAATTCACCCGGGAGGCGGCCAAGCTCGTGGTGGCCCACGGCGGATCACTGTCCGGAGAACATGGCGACGGTCGCGCACGCAGCGAACTGCTGGAGGTGATGTACACACCGGCAATGCTTGGCATCTTCAAAGCTTTCAAGCACCAATGGGACCCTGCAGGGATCCTCAATCCCGGAATCATCGTGGACCCCGAACCCTTCGCCGCATCGCTTGCCTTGGCGGGTGTTGCCCAACCCGGCCCCGGCCACGGCGAGCCCGACGCGGCGCCGGGTACCGCCGTCGTGCATTCTGCAGGAAACCGTGAACTGCTCCCGGTGGTGAGCCCGTTCGTGGGCAACACGCACGCATGCATCGGGGTGGGGCGCTGCCGGGCGACGTCCGGAGGGTTCATGTGCCCCAGCTACCGCGCCACCAAGGACGAGAAGGACTCCACGCGGGGACGGGCAAGGGTTCTGCAGGAACTGGTGCGGGCCAAGGGAACCAGCCATGACGGCTGGTCCAGCCCCGAAGTCCGCGAGGCCCTGGACCTCTGTTTGTCGTGCAAAGCGTGTTCCGCCGACTGTCCCACGGGAGTGGACATCGCCGAAGCAAAATCCCAACTGGTGGATGAACATTACCGCGGCAAGATCAGGCCGTTCACGCACTACTCCATCGGTTGGCTGCCGCGCTGGCTTCCGTTTCTGACGCGCATCGCGCCGATCGCCAACGCGGGAACCGCTGTCCGCCCCTTCCGCCTCGTTGGTGAGTGGCTGGGCGTCAGTGCACGACGCCGGCTCCCGGACTTCGCGAAGCGGGGCCGGATCCGGCGCCGGGTCCGTGAGGCACGCTTCACGGACAATGCCGACCTCCTCCTGTTCATCGACAGCTTCACCCGCGCCTTCCGACCCGAAGTAGTCCCGGCCGCTGCCCGGGTGCTGCGCGACTCGGGCACCTCCGTGGGCTGCACCCCGGACGCCTGCTGTGGCCTGACGTGGATCTCCACTGGTCAACGTGACGGGGCGCGACGCCGGCTGGCACGGCTGATTACCAGGCTCGACGACGGCACGGACCGGCCCATCGTGGTCCTGGAACCGAGCTGCGCGGCCACCATCCGTGACGAGGGTCCCAAGATGGTGGGCGGGGCGGCGGCTGCGCGGGTAGCTGCCCGGGTCCGCTCGTTCTCCGTCGCCCTTGATGAAGCCATGTCACGCGGCTGGAGGCCCACCGTGCCAGCGCCGGATACGACCGTACTGCAAACCCACTGCCATGAGCACGCCGTGTTCGGCTCCGGCGCCCAGAAGCGCGTTCTCCGTGCCTGGGGTGTGCCGGAGCTCGTGGAGTCGTCCTCATGCTGCGGAGTTGCCGGCAACTTTGGCTTTGAGGCTGAACACTTCGACGTGTCCATGCAGGTAGCCCGGCACTCCCTTGGGCCGGCGCTGGCAGCCGGCGGCGGGGCGCTGGTCCTGACAGACGGGTTCAGCTGCGCCATGCAGGTCTCGCAGCTTGATTCCAATCGCTCCAGCCTCCATTTGGCGGTGGCGTTGGATCCCGGACCGTCCCGCGAAGCGGGGTAGGTGCCTGGTTCATGATGACCGGGCGGCGCGCAGCCGCGGGTGTCCCAAACTGACACGGTTGGTGCGTTGGCAGGGGATGGATGCTTGAAGAGACCCAACAACCCCCTTATTTTTGAGAGTTGATCTCGATGATGAACAGGAAGCTCGCAGAAGGACGGCACGCCGAATGGTTGCGGGCATCGGCACGCTTCAACGAAACCGATCTTGGTGAGCGGACTGACCTTCACCTGAAGCGCTCCGGGAAGCTCGTCCACCGGATCCTTCCGGACATGGCGCAAGGGCGCGACATCAGCGACGCCTCGCCATGGCCAACACCGGGCACTTAGCGGGGCGAAAAATCCCCTTCCCTGCCTAACGACCGTTAGTTAGACTCTAGGGACAGCCATCCCATCCTGAGGAAGCAATGAGTCAATCGCCGCGTGAGCAGGCAAACGCCGCCATCAAGAAGTTTCTGTCCCGCCGGGATTGGTCCGCCGAATCTCCTGCCCGCCGCCGTACGCTGGCCGCCTTTCTTCGCCTGGCCACGGAACACGGCTTCGAATCAGTGTCAATGCGCACCTTGAGCCACGAGCTTGGCGTGAAGGCTCCGAGCCTCTATTCGAGCTTTCCCCACGGCAAGGACGAGATTGTCGCCGAGTCACTCCGCTGGTTCACGTACAGATTCGCCCATGACCTGCTCGACGCCGCCCTGCCCTCGAGGAGTCCCGAGGAATACTGGGAGGTGCTTGTGCGCTTCCATTTTGCCCAGCAGCTGCGGCGGCCTGAAGCCGATCTCTGGAACTTCCTGGTTGCCAGGGACAAGGTGGCGCCATTCCTGGACCCGGATGCGCGTGAAGAAGCCTATTCGTGGCTGGAGCTGCATGAACGCATGTACGGCGCGGCGGCGGAAGAAATGGGAAGGAGCATCACCGCTGAAGGCATCAAGGCGGTCTTCACGGTGCTCGATGGAGCACAACGATGGTCCGCGTGGAACGGAACCGAAGCCGAGCTGGAACGCCTTTCAGACCACGCCGTCGAGTTGACCCGTTCGATTCTTGACGTCGGAAGCCGGGAGCCGGCTCCTGGCCGGATGGTTGCCGCCGCCGCGCACTAAACCCCGACGCGGATCCGGGCCCGGACGGCACCCCTGCCATTGCCGGGCTGTTAACGGCAAGGGTGTCCCGATCCGGCACAGCATCGGCTGGAGGCCAGTCGATACTCTCATTCAGCATTGAACATCCAGTGATGAGGATTACATGAACAACACCTCGCTTGACGTGCCAAAGGTGACGCGTCAGAACAAGGAAAACCGGCTCAGCGGCAACATGGGAGTCGGCGAGCTCGCAATGAACGTGCTGGCCTTCTCTTCGCCCTTGGCTACCGTAGCCGGTACCCTCCCCGTCCTGCTGATGTTCAGCGGCCAAACGGCACCGGCGATCTACATCGGCGTGACGCTCATGCTGCTGATCTTCTCTGTGGGTTTCGTCAAGATGAGCCGCAGCGTCCAAGGGCCGGGTGGTTTCTATTCCTTCGTCACTGCGGGCCTGGGGAAGCCTGCGGGCCTGGGTGGTGCGTTCCTGGCGCTGGTCGGTTATATCTTCATCGGATTCTTCGCCCCATCCTTCTTCGGGGTGACGCTGCAAGGATTCGTGGCCAGCACCCTTGGTGGCCCGGACATCGCCTGGTACTGGTATGCGCTGGCAATAACGGCTGTCACCACGTTACTGGCCTATAACCGCATTGATTTGTCGGCGAAGCTGCTCACCATCGTGATGCTGCTCGAGGCAGCCGTCATCATTGTTTTCGACATCGCCTCGTTCTCCGCCAATGGCTTCGAGACCGTCCAGAGTGTTGGATTTGCCCTGCCATCGATCACGGACGCCACCTTGGGACTGGCGTTGTTGTTTGCCGTGGGAAACTTCTTCGGTTTCGAAGCCACTGTCATCTACAGGGATGAGGTCAAGGATCCGGATAAGACCATCTCCCGCGCCACGTACCTGGCGGTAGCAGGCATCGGTCTCTTCTACGCAGTAGCAGCGTGGGCGTTCATCGCGTTTCTTGGGCCGGAGAAAGTCCAGGGCGAAGCTGAGAGCAATACAGTCAACTTGTTCAGCGATGCCGTCACCGGACTTGTCGGCAGAATCTTTGCGGACATCGCGGTTCTGCTTCTGATCACCTCAGTGCTTGCGTGCATGTTGTCCATTCAGAACATTGCCGCGAGGTATAGCTTCGCCTTGGCATCGGATCGCGCCTTGCCGTCGTTCCTGGGCCGGGTCCACCGGCGCCATAAGTCGCCGTATGTTTCCGCCGTAGCAGTAGGCATCGTTTGGGCCGCGGCAATCATCCTCTTTACCGTCCTGGGTGTCGCCCCGGACGTTCTTTACCCCATCGCCAGCGGCAGCGGAACTTTCGCGGTGCTGCTTCTCATGTTCATTACGAGTTTCGCCGTGCTCGTGTATTTTGTCAGGCGGCGCAGCTTCGCACGGGAATCAGTGTGGAAGACGGTGGTTGCACCTGTCATCAGCGTCCTGTTCCTGGGCACGATCACGTATCTGGCCATAGCTAATTACCCCGATCTCATCGGGGGATCGCAGCTCCTCACCATCATCTTCATGACGTTCACCTTTGCCCTCTTCCTTGGCGGAATTGCCTACGCGTTGTTCCTTCGCTCCAAGCGACCCCACATCTATGCGGGCCTGGGCCGCCAACGGATCGACTGATGCCCCAACGGCCGCTTAGCCTCTTGCGGCGACTGAAAGCTTCACGGGAAATAAGCATCCTGATTAGTTTGGGATGCGGCGGATAGCATGGGAGCATGAGTGCATTTGCGCAGCCGACAGTGGTCCTCGGAAACCTCTTTGCCACGGAGTTCCCGGAATTGTCCGTGCCGTGGCGGGCGGAGCAGGCACCTGCCCCGCAGCTGGTGGTACTCAACGAGGAACTGGCGGGGGAGCTCGGCCTGGACACCGCGTTCCTGCGGAGCGAGGAAGGTGTCCGGTTGCTGCTGGGCGGCGCCGTCCCTGCAGGTGCGGCGCCGGTAGCGCAGGCTTACGCGGGGCACCAATTCGGCTGGTATTCGCCCCGGCTAGGTGACGGCAGGGCGTTGCTGCTGGGGGAGCTCACCGACGTCGAAGGGCGGATCCGTGACCTGCACTTGAAGGGTTCGGGGCGGACCCCTTTCGCCCGGAACGGTGACGGGCGGGCCGTTATGGGTCCGATGCTGCGCGAGTACATCGTCAGCGAGGCCATGCACGCACTGGGCATTCCCACCACCAGGTCCCTGGCAGTGGTCGCAACAGGCGCTCGCGTACAGCGGGAGTCCGTGCAGCCCGGAGCAGTCCTTGCACGGGTGGCCGGCAGTCACCTGAGGGTGGGGACTTTCCAGTATGCCCGCAACACCAATGACATGGATCTTCTCCGCCGCTTGGCCGATCACGCCATCCATCGCCACCACCCCGCGGCCGGCGAGGAAGACAATCCCTACCTTGCCTTGCTCAAGAACGTTATAACCGCCCAAGCATCTCTTGTTGCCCAGTGGATGCTGGTGGGCTTCATCCACGGGGTGATGAACACCGACAATATGACCATCTCAGGCGAAACCATTGATTACGGCCCGTGTGCCTTCATGGAAGGCTTCGACCCCGGCACGGTCTTCAGCTCCATCGATGAAACGGGCCGCTATGCGTACCGGAACCAGCCTCCGGTGGCTGAATGGAACCTTGCCCGGTTCGCTGAATCGCTGCTGCCCCTGATCCACCCGGACCAGGAGCGGGGCGTTGCCATGGCTGTCGAAGCCCTGGAAGGATTCCGCTCCCAATACAGTGCCGCGTGGACGGAAGGCATGCTGAAGAAGATCGGACTCTCCCACACCACGTCAGGGGAAGACGGTTCAGCACTGGTCGATGAACTGCTGGCTATTGTCCAGGAGGCAGGCGCAGACTACACGTCGTTTTTCCGGAAGCTTGGCCAAGCGGCCCGGGGCAATGCCGCACCCGCCCGCGGTATGGTCCTGGACCTGCCTCGTTTTGATCGCTGGCTTGCTTCGTGGCAGGCAGCGAAACCGGACGCTGACGCCATGGATAAGGTCAACCCCGCCTACATCCCACGGAACCACCTGGTGGAGGAGGCCCTATCGGCAGCGAGCGGCGGGGACACCGGCCCGGTTACTGCGTTGCTTGAGGCCGTCACCTCGCCCTGGCTGGAACGGCCGGGCTTTGGACGGTTCGCTGAACCGGCACCCGACGGCTTCGGTCCCTACCGCACCTTCTGCGGGACCTAGCCGCCGGGCCGGTTGTCACTGCACGAGGTCCAGGACAGCACGGACCATGCTGTCGGTGTCGATCCCGTGGTAGCGGTAGACGTCGTCGACGGCGCCCGCCTGGCCGAAAGCGTCCACGCCGAGGTTGCGGCTCTTGACCTGGTGCACGCCAGCGAGGAACGCGAGGGTGTGGGGGTGGCCATCAAGCACGGTCACCATGGGGACTGCCCGCTCAGCGGGCAGGATCTGGTCCAGGATCCAGGTTGGTGCGTCCGGGTTTTGTCCGTTGCGGCCTTGCAGGGCTTCATAAAGCAGGCCCGGGCTGGTGACGCAGACGACGTCGACGGCGGTGCCCTGTGCGGCCAGGCGCTCGGCGGCGGCAAGCGCGTCCGGCACCATGGCGCCCATGGCGGCGATGGTCGCCGCCGGGGCAGGGGCAGCCCGCAGGAGGTAGCCGCCGGCCACTGCTTGACGACGGCGGCGCTCGCGGGCGGCGGGATCGGCCGGTACGGCTGCCAATTGCTGGTCGACGGGTTTCGTGGAGAGCCGCAGATAGGCGGATTTGCCGCCGGGGCGCCCCAGTTGGGACATGGACGCCAGCAGCGTCCATTCCACGTCGATGGCGAAAGCGGGCTCGTAGCTGGTGCAGTTGGGCTGTTCCAAGCCGATGGACGGCGTCTTGATGGATTGGTGTGCCCCGCCTTCGGGGGCCAGCGTCACCCCGGACGGGGTGCCGACCAGAATGGATTGCCCGCCGGCATAGATGCCGTAGGACCACGGTTCCAGGGCCCGCTCCACGAACGGGTCGTAGAGTACGCCAATGGGGAACAACGGCTGTCCCCAGCGGCTCCAGGTTGCGCCGAGTTCGCCCAGGAGGCTCACGAGGTTCACTTCGGCGATGCCAAGCTCTATGTGCTGGCCGGTGGGTTTTTCGTGCCAGTGCATGACGGTCTCGGCGTCGTCGCTGAACCAGTTGGTCCGTTCTTCTGCCGACCACACGCCTACCTTGTTCACCCAGCCGGCAAGGTTGGTGCTGGAACTGACGTCCGGGCTGACGGTCACGAGCCTGCGCGCGACGGCAGGTGCCGCACGGTTGACGTCAAGTAAGGTTCGGCCCAAGGCTGCCTGCGTGGTTGCCGTGCCCGACGGCGTCCTGCCGAAGTCCACCGGGACGGCGGGCGGCGCTGTTGCAGGTTCAGCGACGCGCCGCAGGGCTTCTGCAGTGGTCCTTACCAGTCTCCCCTCGGTGCTGTCGGGTTCGAAACGACCCCAGGGTGCATCGGGGTCCTCACCCATGGCGTCCGCGAGCTGCCGGTACTGGTCCACCGTGAGCAGCGAGGAATGGTTCTGTGGATGGCCTTCGGTAGGCAGCCCGTTGCCTTTGATGGTGTAGGCGATGATCACGGTAGGCCGGGTGTCATCGATCCGGGAGTAAGCCTCGCGGAGGGCGGCGAGGTCGTGACCGCCGAGGTTCCTGATGGCCAGGGCCAGGGTGTGGTCGTCGACGCCGGACATCAGCTCCGCGATAACCGCAGCGTCGGCGCCCCCGCCAGGGAGCCGACGTCGAACTTCCTCGGGGGAGCAGCGCAGCAGCCGCTGGTATTCCGGGTTGGACATGTCGAGAATGCGCTTCCGCAGCGCGCCGCCGCCGTGCCGGGCCAGGAGGCTTTCCAGCAGGTGGCCGAAACGCACGGTGATGACCTGCCAGCCGGCAGCCTCGAACAGGCGCTCGATTTTGCCTGCGGCCACGTTCGGCACCACCCGGTCAAGGGACTGCCTGTTGAGGTCAACAATCCAGACGATTTCCCCCAGATCCGCAACATTCGAGTCCAGGACGGCTTCCCAGATGGCGCCCTCGTCGAGCTCCGCGTCGCCGACCAGCGAGTACTGGCGCCCCCGGCCCGGTGTGCCGCTCACAGCCCCGCCGTTCGCAGCCCCACCGCTCACCGTTTCGATGTACCGCCGCGAGATGGCACCCCAAATGGGCGCGGTAGCCCCGATGCCGACGGAACCCGTGGAGTAGTCGACGGGATCCGGATCCTTGGCGCGGCTGGGGTAGCTTTGCAGGCCCCCGAACTCACGCAGCGTGGTGAGGTACTTTTCGTCGAGGCTGCCCAGCAGATAGTTGATGCTGTGGAGCACCGGCGAGGCGTGGGGCTTCACTGAGACACGGTCCTCCGCGCGGAGTTGCCCGAACCACAGCGAGGTCATGATCGTGGCCATGGAGGCACTCGAGGCCTGGTGGCCGCCAACCTTGATGCCGGAAGGGTTGGGCCGCACCCTGTTGGCGTGATGGATGATTGAGGTCGCAAGCCACAGCACCCGGCGTTCTATCGCGGCAAGGGCCTCCAATTCAGGGGTGGAAAGCGTCGGGGCTGCGGTGCTGGCCGGGGGGTCGCTGACTGGGATCAGATTCATACGATGCCTTACTGGGGGTGTCGGTGGGACAGGGGGTATGGCGGATGCCCGCGGAGACGGGCCGCCAAAGTTGTGGGGTAACGCCGCTGCTTAGTGCGCGATCAACAGTCCGCGCTTGAGTACTCCAAGGGGCGTTTGGAGGGTGGTGATGTCTTGCAGGGGGTCTGCCGACGTAAAGATGAGGTCGGCCCACAAACCGGGTCGGACGCGTCCTACTTGCGACTCCAACCCCAGCATGGAGGCGGCTTCAGTGGTCGCGGATTTCAGCGCATGCTGTGCTGTGAGGCCGGCAGCAACGTAGCGCTCCAGCTCGCGGGCAAGGAGGTCGAAGGTGACGTGCGCAGGGCCCGCGTCCGTCCCCGCCACGATGGACACGCCCGAGTGGAGGAACTCCGTCACGTTGGTGAACCGCGATTCGAGCCTTGCCACCACGTTGCGGTCAAGCGGGTTGGCCAATACCTGGCGTCCCTCCTGCAATTGCCGCGAGACAATGTCCGCCGCTATGACGGTGGGCACAATGTGGATGCCGGCATCGGCCGCCCTGCGCAAGAGCCCGGGATCGGGGGAGCATCGTTCGTCGGGCCCCAGCATCGAGGCATGTTCCAGCGTATGGACGCCGGCGTCAATGCAGGCGGCCATGGAGGAACTGGCGTGTGCGTGCGCTGCGGTCTTCATGCCGTAGGAACCGGCGATCACCACTGCCTCCCGGAGAAGCACGGGATCGAACTCAAAGACGCTGGGACTGGTCCCGGGCGTGAATCCGCCGCCGCTGGCCATGAGCTTGATCCAGGTGGCACCGGCCGCGTGCTGTTCAGCGATAAGGGTGTGGACGTCGTGCCGGGTCCGTACTTCTCCGCCCATGTCGTGGGCGTGCCCGCCGACTCTGCAGAGCGGAGCACCACAGTGAACCACCGTGGCGACGTCCGATGCCATGCCCAGTGCTGCCCGCATGGGAGCGAGAAGCCGCCTGGGCGTTCCGCAGTCGCGAACTGTGGTGATACCGGCCCGGAGCGCAATGCGTGCGTTCGCCACAACCTGGGCAATAATTTCTTCATCGTTGCTGGCCTGGTGGGTGGCCTTGGGGTCGTCACCGCCGTCGAAGGCCAGATGGACGTGGGCATCCATCATCCCGGGAGCCACGAAGTTTCCCCTGAGGTCAAGCACATTCCCTGCGCGGGGTACCCGGCCCGCAGGGGTGACACGGGAAATCTGCCCCGCCTGGAGCCACACGTCGCTGGGGGAGGAGGATGTGCCCGTCCCGGGATCAACAACACGCGCGTTGAGCAATACGGTGACTTCGTCACCTCGCCGGGCAGCCCGCGCGGCGCTGAACGGCAGGGGCCGGTCCGTCACGTCAATGGTGGTGGTCATGTCAGGAGCTCCTTCTTGCTCACGTGCATTGAGTAGGTTTCGTCCAGCAATTCGCAGAGGGCCTCGGCGGCGAGGCGTACACCTGCGGTGTCCACATCGAGGTGGGTGACGGCACGGATCGTGGACGGGCCAAAAGCGCCCATTCGAACCCCGCACTTCCGGAGCAGGCGCTCCACCAGCACCGGGGCGGTGACGGGGCAGTCCACCAGGTCAAAGAGAACAATGTTGGTCTGAACCGAGGTGGGGTCGATCGAGATGTGGCGGTGGCCGGCCAGGAGCTCGGCCAGGAGGTGGGCGTTGGCGTGGTCGTCAGCCAGCCTGTCCACGTTGTTGCGGAGGGCAAAGGTGCCGGCCGCAGCCACGATGCCGGATTGGCGCATGGAGCCACCCCACCGTTGTTTCAAGCGCCAGGCTTCGCTGATGAAATCCGCGTCTCCTGCCAGCACTGCTCCCACGGGAGCGCCCAGTCCCTTGCTGAGATCCAGCCAGACCGAGTCGAACGGGGCACAGAAATCGCGGGCTGACACTCCGGTGGCGACTACCGCATTGAGCAGGCGGGCGCCGTCCATGTGGGTCTTGATCCGATGCGCCCGTGCTATCGCGGTCACGGATGTGATGCCCTCCAGGGACCAGCAAGTGCCGCCACCGAGGTTGGAAGGCTGCTCAATGGAGAGCACGGCATTCCGGGCCATCGACCTGCCCTCGGGGCGGAGGGCCGCTGTGAGCTGGTCAGCGGAGAAAACACCGCGATCAGCTTTGATGGGCCTAAACAAGGCTCCGGCCAAGGCTGGTGCCCCGGTTTCCTCGTGGCAGAGCGAGTGCGCGTTATCGTCAACGAGGATCGCGTCGCCCGGGCGGCAGTGCAGGGCGTAGGAGATCTGGTTGCACATGGTCCCTGATGGCAGGAAGACCGCTTCTTCCTTGCCCAGCAGTTCCCGGGCCAGGGCAACGAGTTCGTTGGTGGACGGGTCTTCACCCTTTTGTTCATCCCCCACCTCGGCGTGGGCCATGGCCTGCCGCATGGCCTCTGAAGGCCGGGTAATCGTGTCGCTGAAAAGGTCGATGCGGATCGGGTGGGGGGACCCGACCGGAATCACAGGGCGCCCTTGGTTGCCGGGGCAGTGCGGGGTTGGAACAACTTATAGCCGTCCCGTGGGATGCCCACGCGTACATGGGACGAGTCCGTCCGGTCGCGGGTTTCCACCACCAGCGACTGCTCGCCGACCCCCACCCTGTACCTGAAGTGATGGCCGTGATAGGACCTCTCCAGGACGGGGCCGTTGACCGTCATTTCATAGCCCTCGGATGGTGCGTCGTCGGGCAACAAGGCCAGGGCCTCAGGCCGGACGGCAACCACGACGCCGTCGGAATCCAAGGACGACGGCACGTGGATCGCTTGGTCCAATCCGTCGATCTTGATCGTCAAGACTCCCTTGGACCGGGAGATGACGGTGCCCTCCAGCAGGTTGCTGGTGCCCACGAAATCGGCCACGAATATATCGGCGGGATCGTTGTAGATCTGCTCAGGCGTGCCGATCTGCCGGACCATGCCGGCCGACATGACCGCGATCTTGTCGCTCATGGCCAGCGCTTCGTCTTGGTCGTGGGTCACGAACACCGTGGTCACGCCAACCCTGCGTTGTAGCTGAAGCAACCAGTCGCGGGTCCGTTCCCGCAGCTTGGCATCAAGGTTGGAAAACGGCTCGTCAAGCAGCAGCAGCCGGGGAGGGAAGGCCAGGGCACGCGCCAAGGCGACGCGTTGTTGCTGCCCGCCGGAGAGCTGGTGCGGGTAGCGGTCTGCCTGATCGGCGAGGTCCACCAGTTCAAGAACTTCATCGACGCGGCGGCGGAGTGCATCGGATTTGTACCGTCGCAGCTTCAGCGGGTAGCCGACATTGTCGCGGACCTTCATGTGCGGCCACACGGCATACGACTGGAAGACCACGCCGCAGTCCCGGCGTTCCGGAGGCAGGAAAGCGGACGTGCCGTGATCGAACAAGGTGCGGTCGCCCGCGACGATGCTGCCGCCGTCGGGCCTGAGCAGTCCTGCGACAGACCACAGTGTTGTTGACTTCCCGCAACCGCTGGGCCCCAACAGGGTCAGGATCTGCCCGTCGGAAGCGGTCACCGATACGTTGTCCAGGACCGTCAGGTGGCCGAACTTCTTGGTGAGGTTGGTGATGACCAAATCAGACATTGGGGCGAACTCCAAACAGAAGGCGTCCTGCGGCCAGGACAGCTGCGGTGATGACGAGTTGGATGACTCCGAGTGCGGCGACGGTGCCGCCGAGGCCTGTGGCCGCAATTTGGAGCATGGCCAGTCCCAGAACCTGCGTTTCCGGGGTTACCAGGAAGACTGCGGCGTCGGCTTCGTTGAGCATGGCCACAAAAAGCAGGACGAACGAAATCCCCATGGCCGGTCTCAAGAGCCGGATGATGATGGTTCGCATTGCGGTCCACCAATCCGCTCCTGCGGAGCGTGCGGCCCGGTCCAGGTCCTCACCCAGTGCGGCAAGTGAGGGGTAGAACGCGGCGTAACCCATGGCCAGGGCCCGGACGCCGAAGGCGATTCCCACGGCCCAGAGTGTGGCCCTGAAGGTTCCTGATTGATCCAGGATCGCAAAAGTCCAGAAGAAGGCCATGCCGGTGATGATCCCCGGGACGGCCCGGGGATACAGCACGATGTGTTCCAGGGATCCGCGGAACCGGAAGGTGGAGCGGTGGGCGACCAGTGCGATGACCGCGATGCAGGCTGTGGCGATCGCGGCACCAACGGTGGCGATCAGCAAGCTGTTGCCGATGGCTCCGGTGTACAGCGGGTTGGTCAGGATTGCCGAAAAATGGTCAAGCGTGAGGAGGCTGAACGGGTTGATTGCCGGCGTCAGAACCGCGGTCACCGACGCGAGAATCACGCCGCCCAGCGGAATGATGGTCGCCGAGCCCAGGACAATTCCGACGACGGCGGACAGCACCCAGCGCAGGGGGCCGAGTTTGACCACGTTGGCAGGCCTCGATGACTTGCCGCCGGTGGTGGTGAAACGGGCCAGGTCCCCGGCCAGCCGGTTGCGCAGCAACAGCAGCAAGGTGACGGCGAGCAGCAGCATGACGGCACCTGCAGGGAGGACTCCGCCGCCGCCGTCGGCACTTCCCGTCCATTGCCGGTAGAGATAGGTGGACATCATGTCGATGTTTTTTGACGTGCCAAGGATGAGGGGAATCCCGAGTGTTTCCAACGCCAGGGCAAAGACCAGCAAACCGGAGTTCAGCAGTGCCGGACGCAGCAGGGGCAGCGTCACCGAGAGCACGGCGCGGAGGGGACCTGCGCCGGCGCACCGGGCGGCTTCCTCCAGCGTCGAGTCACCGGAGGAAAGGGTCCCGCGGGCAAAGAGGTACACCACGGGTGAGCCAAGGACGGTGCCCATGACCACCATTCCCGCAACACTGTAGAGGTCAAAGGGGACACTGAAAGGCGAGAACTGCTCCAGTACGTGGGTGGCGTATCCGTTCTTCGACCACATCGACTGCCAGCCAACGATCAGCACCAGTCCGGGCAGGACCAGGGGCAGGACGATTAAAGCTGAGTAGAGCTTCCGGAGCGGCAGGTCGGTCCGTGCCACCAATAGGGCGACGGTGGTTCCCGCCAACACTGACCCGATGGTTGTGAAAACGGCGAACTGCAGGCTGTTGGCCACTGCCGACCACCACAGGGGGTCTGCCGCAAGCTTGCCGAAGTTCTCAAGGGTGGCGTTGCCACCGCCCTCGTAAAGGGGTGTGGACCAGAGTGAGGACCAGACAATCGGCACGATCGGGCCGAGAACCAGCAGGACCGTCAACAACCAGACACCGTAGTGGATGACTTTTTCGGGTAACCAGGCCCGCTTGATGGGTCCGTACCCGGGAGGCTGCTCCTGCGTCCCGGGTACGGCGAGCGTGGAGCTGCTCATCGTCCGAATGCCTCTTTCCAACGGTTCTTAAAGGCCGTCGAATCGTTGATCAGGGCCTCATCCCACGTGGCGATGTTGATGTTTTCAGCGCCCAGTTGCTCCGTGACCTTTGCGAGGTTTACCGGGCAGTCCACGCCGTCCAGGTAGGGCGCGAATCCGCCGGTGCAACCGGCTGTCTGGCCGGCCTTGTCAATGAGGAAATTGACGAACACCTTTGCCGCGTTGGGGGACTTGCCACCCGTTGTCGCTCCGGCGCCGCGGGGCATGAAGGGGGTTCCGTCCTTGAAGAACCTGTAGTTCAGTACCTTGGCGGTCGCGCCGGTGAGCAGCGGCCTGGTGGCACCGGACTGGAAGTAGGACATGGTGTACTCGCCCTGCAGGAGTTTGTTGAACATGGGTCCTGCGCTGGCTTCCACCTTGGTGTTCGGTCCGAGCTGGTCAAGGATCTTCCATCCCGCTTCTCCGGCTTTGGCGATGTACGCGTGGTTGACCGTGTAGCCGAATTCCGTGGTGCCGTCATACGTGACGATCTTTCCCGCCAGTTTAGGGTCGCCGGACATCCTGGCGAGCGCCTCGAGGGAATCGGGCTGCTCTGACTCGGGCAGGAGGGTGGTGTTGATCAGCGCCATGACCGGATTGAGTTCCATGGCGAAGACGCCGGGGGCGAGTTTCGCGAAGTCCGGCAGTGGCGCAGCGGCAGGAGGCGTGAAGTCCTGGATGTCGCCCCGCTTGACCAAGTCCAGGAAGTTAGCGCCTTGCAGGCTGACAATGACGTCTGCGGTCTTTCCGCCCGTGGCCTTTTCGTTGAGGTAGCGCTGGAAGCTTTCGGTTCCGCCGAGGCTGATGTAACTGGTTTTTATGTCCGGGTACTGGTCTTGGAAGGCGGCCAGTACCGGCTTCATGGATGCCTCGTTGGCTTCGCCGTAAACCAACAGCGAGCCTTCCTTGTTTGCTGCCTCAAGGATCGCCGGATCCATGGCGGCTGCGGTAGGGATGTCAGTCCTGGCAGCGTACGCGTTGGGAGTCTCACCCCCACTGCTGCTGCAGCCAGTCAGGGCTGCGAAGCCGCAGAGTGCGGCCACGGCGAGTACTGCACGTCGTTTCATGTGGGACTCCTTTGTCACTGGACGTTGCTCTATGTGTCTAACGGCGACCTTGGCTTTACGCCGCCCTTGGCTTGAGCGGCGAAGGGGATATCACGAGGAGATGGTCAGGGGCCTGTGCTCCTTGGGGTCCACGGGCAGGTGGGCCGCCAGGGTGCCTGTTGTTGCTGTGCCCCGGTTTTCGACCATCTCAACGTTCCGTAAGTGAATCTGCCTCGGCCTTCGAGGTTCTTTCCGTGCTGCTCGCGCTGCGGGGAAGAGCTGGTGGTCCCGCTGCGGCGATGTGCAGTAAGCCCGCTTACTCACTCGCATCCATGGATGCGGACGAGTTCCTGTGGCTTGTTCTTCAACTTTGGCACGCGGCGGGCTATTGCGCAATAAGTGAATCTGATTAATCTTGAGATATGGAGAAAGCGTCCACAGCCCCGGAACGCGGTACACGGCCCCGCAACCGCCGAGCCCTCATACTCGCTGCGGCGGCGGACCTCTTCGCGCAACGGGGGTATCCGCAAGTCAGCATGACCGATGTGGCCAAGGCGGTCTCTGTGCAGCCGTCGGCCCTGTACCGGCATTTCCCCGGCAAAGGCGAACTGCTCCGGGAGGCCGTGGCGGAGAACCTCCAGCCTGTTGTGGAGAGCGTCATCCAGGCGCCCGACGGCGATCTTGACCAGTTGGTCTTGTCACTCGGCCGGGCGCTTTTGGAGCATCGCGGGAACGGTGTGCTGTGGGAGCGGGAATCCCGCCACCTGCCGCCTGCGGTCCGCTTCGATATAGCCAGCGGCGCTAAGTACGCCATCAGCAGCAAGCTCCAGTCCGGCACTGCTGCGCTTCCCGCAGCAGAAGCCGATCTGCGGGCGTGGGCGATGTTCGCTGTGATGGTCAGTGTGTCGTGGCATCCGAACCGGCTCTCGAAAGCGGACGAAGAAACCCACCTCGCCACGCTTGCCCGCACTGTGATCGACATGCCATTGCCGCCGATCAAGGAATCGGACCATCGAGCCGGTGCGGCACTCTCCGTGCCGCGCAGCCGCCGCGAGGCTCTGTTGGCTGCCGCAATCCGGCAGTTCGCTACGTCCGGTTTTGATGCGGTCAGCCTTGACGATATCGGCGCCGACGTCGGGATAGCCGGCCCCGGCATCTACCGTCACTTCAGCAATAAGGCAGAAATGCTCGCTGCCGCGCTTTACCGGGCCACGGAAGTCCGTTGGATGGACTTGTCGCGCGCCCTCTCTGAAGCCGCGGATTCATCCGCGGCGCTCCAGCGCATCCTGTCGTCGCACATTTCCTTCTCGCTGTCCTGCCCGGAATTCCTGCAACTGGCCGTCTCCGAGCGCCAGCACGTTCCCGAACGGGACCTGCAGAACCTTTTGGAGGCGCAGAACGACTATGTCGCCGACGTCGCCTCATTGGTCCAGGACGCATACCCGGGTACGGATCAAGAAGTAGTCAGAGTCCGCGTGAAAGCAGCTTTGCATGTCATCAGCAGCGTCGTTCGTACGCCGTTCCTGCGGGACATCCGCGGCATTCAGGACATCCTTGAGGACCTCGCGTGGGGAATCATGGTGCCCGCTGCCGATCAAGGCGCCACGTCATGAGCATCTGCCGAAGGGACTAGCCCACAGCAAACAGTTCCAGTCCGCACCACGCCGGAAGCCCCTCGGGGGGCTCCACCACTGCCAAAATGAGATCTTGCGCACAAGACATCTCAGCAATAAGATAATCAACACTGAAGTAATTTGCATCACTTCAGATCTCATTCTCAGACAGGTGCCTTGGCTGCCCTGATCACCAGGGCCCACGCAAAGCGGGGCCGACTGTTTGCAAAATTACCTGGAGGCACAATATGAGTGCAGTGGTCCCACAACCATCGGGCGGCAGCTCTCCGAGAAAGGTCGCCATCGCGAGCCTCATCGGCACAACCATCGAGTGGTACGACTTCTTTATCTACAGCACCGCGGCGGTGCTTGTTTTCAACCAGCTCTTCTTCCCGGGCTTCGACCCCACAACCGGCACGCTGCTTGCGTTCTCGACCTTCGCCGCCGGCTTCGTCGCCCGCCCCGTAGGAGCCATCGTCTTCGGCCACTTCGGTGACAGGGCGGGCCGAAAGCCGATGATGGTCCTCACCATCCTGATCATGGGCATAGCCACGGTCGCCATCGGGTTGTTGCCGACCTATGACGTCATAGGTGTGTTTGCCCCCGTCTTGCTGGTGATCCTGCGGCTTTGCCAAGGGTTTGCGCTCGGCGGAGAGTGGGGCGGGGCCGTGCTGATGGCTACCGAGCACTCCCCGCAGGGCCGGCGCGCTTTCTTTGGAAGCTGGCCGCAAGCAGGCGTGGCTGTGGGACTCATCCTGGCCATGACCTTGTACATTCCGCTGGAATCCATGTCGCCGGAAGCCTTTATGGCCTGGGGCTGGCGGGTTCCGTTCATGCTGAGTGCCGTGTTGGTCATCACCGGCCTGGTCATCCGCGTAAAGGTGGCAGAAAGCCCGGAGTTCGATCGAGTCAAGGCTAACCACAGCGTTGTGCGCATGCCCGTCATCGAAGTACTTCGAACCCACCCGAAGCAGGTGTTCCTTGTAGCCGGCGCAAGCCTGGTGCCGGGCATCTTCTTCTACCTCATCACCGTATACAACTTCGTCTACGCCGGTAAGTCAGAGGAGTTCGATTCGACCTCCATGCTGGTGCTGGTGATCATCACCTCGGCCGTTGGTTTCTTCGTCAATCCGGCAGCAGGTGCCATGGCGGACAAATACGGCGCACAGCGGGTTTACCTGTGGGGCCTTGTACTCATCGTGGTGGTGGCCTTTCCGCTCTACTTCGCCCTCGACGGCGGCTCGTACGGCTTGATCGCCGTTTGCTACTTCGCCGCAACCATCGCGGTGTACATCCCGTGGGCATTGTCGCCTGCGTACTTCTCCACGGCCTTTGACGCCAAGGTCCGTTACAGCGGGTTGTCCCTGGCAACCACGCTTGGCAACCTCCTCGGCAGCGCCATTGCACCCCTTATTGCCGGTGCCTTGTTTGCTGCGACGAAAGCGTCGGTCTCCACCTCCATTTACGTCTTCGTCGCCGGAGCGGTTTCGATCACCTGTGCGTTGGCGCTGGGGCGCGTCATCCGAAACAAGGCCTTGCGGGCCGGGAAGGGCAGCGACGGCAATGTGCAGGAGTTTGCTGCCCCCACCTATTCGGAATGAGTCGACACCAAAGGATTTCCCAACAAAAGCAGCCCGTCTGATCGGTCAGCGTTGACGGACACGGGCTCAATGCAACAGACCAAACAAAAGGAAGGAACGACCATGAGCGGCAACGATCAAGAGTTCAAGACATTCACTGTGGAACGTGCGACACCGACTATCGGAGCCTACATCCACGGGCTGGACCTGCGTGAGGGCATCACTCCTGAGTGCCGGCGGGAACTCCGGGAAGCATTCCTTGAATACCAAGTGCTGTTTCTCCGTGACCAGCAAATTACCCCGGACGACCAGATTGAGTTCGCCAAGGTCTTCGGCGATCCCCAGGAAGTCAGCGCATTCTTCCCATCGCTTCCGGGCTATCCGCACATTGAGGTGTTGGAGTCCCGGGGCCGGGCTGCTGGAACAGACGTGTGGCACTCCGACCTGACGTGGCAGGCTACGCCGAACTCCGCCACCTGCCTCCATGCGCAGGAAATTCCCCCGTGCGGCGGCGACACCCTCTGGGCAAGTATGACCGCGGCTTATGACGCCCTGCCGGAGAACGTGAAGAACGTCATCGACGGGCTTGAAGGAGTGCACGACTGGGAAAAGGAACTGACCGGCGTCGTCCGGCAAGGCCCGGATGGCGAGGCACGCTATGAGGAAACGCGACGCAAATACCCGCCCATGACCCACCCCGTGGTGCGCAAGCATCCGGAAACGGGCCGCAAGCTCGTGTACGTCAACGCGTTGTTCACCACCCGCCTCACGGGTATTTCCACGCAGCTGGGCGACTCGCTGCGGAACATGCTCACGGACCTCGCCCGGACCCCCGAGTACCAGGTCCGGTTCCGGTGGGAGCCCAACTCCCTGGTGATCTGGGACAACCGTTCCACCCAGCATTACGCAGTGGGCGACTACCACCCGCACTACAGGCTGATGCACCGGGTCACGCTGAAGGGCGACCGCCCGGCCTAGTGAAACTGCCCGCTCCGGGTGGCCCGAACGGGCCACCCGGGACGGTTGTTTGCGAAACCAGGAATCAACCACGGCGGTAGGTCCGTGGAAAGCGCCTACATGGCGAGAGTGAAAGAAGGCTGACCAATGCGAGGCCAGAAATTAGGGGCGGGCCTGATAGCCCAGAGCCAGTCCGCCCTCCCACCGTTTGTTCTGCATCGGCCTGCTTCACTGGGAGAAGCTGAGGCACTGGTCCGGCAGCACCCACACGCTGTGATCGCGGCGGGCTGCTCGGACCTCATGGCCCAAATCCGCGAAGGATTGGAGCCACAGGTGCTGATTTCCCTGCAGGGAATCAAGGAACTGCGGGCTGTCTCGAACGACGCCGGAACTCTGCGGATCGGTTCCTTGGTCAGCCACTACGAAGGCAGCAGGAGTCCGGAAATCGTGTCTTCCCTCCCGGCCCTGGCTGCGGCCTGGGGATCGATTGCAACAGTTCGGATCCGTTACCGCGGCACCCTGGGAGGCAACCTCCTTGCGCGTCGGTATCGCTATGAAATGCCGGTCATTTTGTCCGCCCTCCAGGCTCGCATGCACTTTCAGGGCGGAGACCTTGCAACCCTCCCGGTTGCGGAGCTCTGGGAGGGGGAGCGCAGGAGCCCTGGTGTCATGACAGCCGTCAGCGTGGACACCGCATCCCTGCTGTGGTTCGGATACGAACGCACCATGCGCCCGGTCAGCACAGTGGCCATGGCCGTGCGAAGCAACGCCAGTGGCGACGTTACGGTAACCGCCGTCTGCGGGAGCGAATACAGGCGGCCCTATGTCCTCACCCACACCGTCCCCTCCCACGCCGACCTCTCCCATCCCGCCGGTGGAACTGCAATAGCTGACCTCGACCCTGCCTCTGTCGCAGAGATTCTCGCAGCGCAGCTCCCGGAGGAGGCGGCCGACTACGCCGGATCCATCAGTTACCGCCGGCACCTGGCGTCTGTGCTTTGCCGCCGTCTTCTCGTCCAAGCAACCGGAAACCAAAGGAAAGGAAGCCAGCCATGAGCCTTGAATCGCCGGTGCCCGGCCACGACCCCGTTACCCACGATCTCGAATTCGAACTGAACGGAAGCCCCGAGAGGCATCGTGTTCCTACCAGCGCGACCGTCCTGGACGTGTTGCGCAACGCCTGCGGGAAGCAAGGGGTTCGTGCCTCGTGCGAGCGCAGTGTCTGTGGTGCCTGCACTGTCCTGGTGAATGACCTTCCGGTAGCCGCCTGTTCCACGTTTGCCTTCGACGTCGAGGGTGCCCGGGTTGAAACGGTGGAGGGCCTGGCCCGCCGGGATGGGACGTTGAGTGCCCAGCAGCAGGCATTCAGGGAATGCGGCGGCTTCCAGTGCGGGTTCTGTACGTCGGGCATGCTGATGCTGACCACTGGCCTGCTGCGGCAGGATCCACAACCGGACCGGGACCGGATCCGGGAATGGATCAGTTCGAATACCTGCAGGTGCACGGGATACGAAATGATCCTGGAATCCGTGGAACGTGCCGCAGAGCTCTCCGCCGCGGAGCAGCAGGAACGGGCGTCGGAATGAACGGGACAGCCACTCCCGGCAAGGCAGGGGAGCCGATCGCGGGACGCGACCGCCCGCGCCTGGACAGCACCGCCAAGGTCACCGGACGCGCACTTTACACGGTGGACATCAAGAAGGCCGGAATGCTCCATGCCAAGGTCCTCAGAAGCCCGCATGCACATGCCCGGATCCTGGGCATCGATGCTTCGGCGGCCCGCGCGCTGGCCGGAGTCACTGCGGTCCTCACGCGTGAGGAGATCGGTGGTTTGAAGTCCTACGGTACCTACGTCAAGGACCAGCCCATCGTCGCTACGGACTCGGTCCGCTACGTTGGCGACGTCGTTGCGGCAGTTGCTGCCGTGGATGAACGCACAGCCATCGCGGCCCTGGATTTGATTCAGGTGGAGTACCAGCAGTTGCCGGCTGTTTTTGGTGCCAAGGAAGCAACGGACGCCGCGGCACCTGCCATTTTCCCGGAGCAGCCATTCGCCGTCTCCCCAACGTACGGGGACGGCGCCTTCGGTGCGCCACATACCGCGCACAACGTGAGTTACGAGTTCCGCTACGAAACGGGGGACGAGGGCGTCTGGGCAGAGTGCGACTACGTTTTTGAAGACACGTTTACGTTCTCCCGGATGAACCATCTGCACCTGGAACCCTTTGTCACCGTGGCCGAAGCGACCTCGGGGCAGATCGAGGTATGGACCTCCACCCAGAGCCCGTTCCCCATGCGGAGGGAGCTGGCGCGGGTCTTTGGCGTGCCGGAGAACGATGTCCGGGTGAACGTCCCATTGCTGGGCGGAGGCTTCGGGGCCAAGAACGGCCCAAAAACCGAGGCTATCGCCGTCCGCCTGTCGCAGTTGTCCGGCGGCCAACCCGTGCGCTACTGCATGAGCACCGAGGAAGTCTTCCTGACCTTGAGCCAGCATGATGCAATCCTCACGGTTAAGTCGGGACTCAAGGCTGATGGGGAGTTCGTGGCCCGCCAGTCCAGGGTGTTGCTCAACGGCGGTGCCTATGCGGATGCAAGTCCGTTGGTGGCAGAAAAAGCCGGTTACCGGATGCCGGGGGCCTACCGCTGGAAGCGGATCGATTCGGTGTGCCAGGCGGTCATCACCAATACAGTGCCGGCAGGCGCATACCGTGGTTTCGGCGCGACCCAGGCCACCTGGGCCAGTGAACGCCAGGTGGACTTGATCGCTGAGCGGCTGGGATTCGACCCCCTGGAACTGCGGCTGAAGAATGCCAAGGGCCTGGGCGAGGAATTCGTCCCGGGCGAAACGCCCATCGATTCGGACCTGAGGCACGGTTTGAACCTCGTAGCGGACGCCATCGGCTATCGCGACCGGAGCCGCTTACCCAACCGTGGCATGGGTGTCGCCATAGGAATCAAGGACGGTGGCGGCGTCAACAAGCCCGCCCAGGCCCGGGTCAAAGTGGCCACCAACGGCGATGTCTTCCTCAATTGTGGCCTGGTGGAAATGGGCCAGGGCGGCCATTCGGCGCTGTGCCAGATTGTGGCGGAGACTCTGGCGTGCGATCCGAAGCGGGTTAAATATGCGGCCATCGACACCGATAACACCCCCTTCGACCAGGGAACCAATGCCTCATCGGGCATCGCCGTCATGGGTCACGCGGTCCTGCAGGCTGCTGAACGCGTGAAGTGCTCAGTGCTGGACGTAGCGGCCGAGCAGCTGCGGTTGGATCGCGAATCGATCCGCCTTCAGGACTGGCACATCATTGATGCCGACGGTGCCACGCATGATCTTCCGCCGTTGATCATGGACAGGTTCGGCGGGACAGGCTACGAGTTCACCGGGGACGGATACTTCAAGGTACGTAATTCCAGCCGCGCCCCGCTGGAGGCGCCGTGCATGTTTTGGGAGATCGGCTGGGCAGCTGCCGAAGTTGAGGTGGATCCCGAAACCGGGCGGGTGGAAGTCCTGCAGCTGGTCGTCAGTGGCGACGCCGGCAAGGTGGTGAACAAGCTTGGTTGCCGGGGCCAAGACGAAGGCGCAGCGGTCTTCGGACTCGCGCAGGCACTCTTTGAGGAACTGCGGTATGACGACGACGGCCAGCTGCTGAATGGTGAAGCACTCCTCTACCGCGTCCCGTTGGCCGAGGACATCCCGCAGCGCTTCTTCTCCATCACCCAGGAACAGGGCCATGGCGCTGGACCCTTCGGAGCCAAGGGCATGGGCGAGGGGGGCATGCTGCCTATCGCTCCTGCGATTGCCCAGGCAATTGCCGACGCCACCGGGGCGCAGCTCACGTCGCTGCCCATGACGCCGGAACGGGTCTACAACGGCATCCGGGCTGCGCAATCGCGTCAAGGCAGGGTCGAGGCCGATGCGTGAAGTGATGGAAGCGCTCAACGGGGCGTTTTCCGACGGACGGCGCGTCGCGATGGCCACGGTGGTCCGAACCGAGGGATCAGCGCCACGCGCAGTCGGTACGTCCATGCTGGTCACCGGCGAGGGGTCGCCGATCGGCTCGGTGTCGGGTGGCTGCATTGAGGCCAGCGTGATCGAACAGGCTGCCACAGTGCTCGCTACCGGGGTCCCGGAGCTGCTTCATTTTGGCATGTCCGACGACGACGGGTTCAGTATCGGCCTCACGTGCGGCGGCAGCGTGGATATTTTCGTGCAAGCATTCGAGCGTGCCACCTGCCCACATTTTGCGTCCTTGCAGAAGGCGTTGGAGCAGAATTCACCGTGCGCCATGGTCACCATTTTTGAGGGCGCACCTGGACTGCTGGGTCGCTCCTGGCTGGTCCATCAGGGTTCTGCCATCACACAGCTGTTTGCCGGTGCAGGCTTGGCGCGGGATGTTGTTCAGGCCGCAGACAGCGCCGTTCAGGAGGCCATAGCCTCCGGAAGATCGACGTCGGTCACTCTTCCTGCTTTTACCGGCGGCGACGAACGCCTGTCCTTGCTGATCGAGGTGTTCCGCCCTGCGCGCCGGCTGGTGATTTTCGGGGCGGTTGACTTCTCCGCTTCCCTGGCCCGGTTAGGCGCTTTTCTTGGCTTTCACGTCACGGTGTGCGATGCCCGGGCCGTTTTCGCCACGCCCGAGCGACTGCCGTCAGCCCACGAGGTCGTGGTGGATCAACCGGGGCGCTACTTACAAAAGGAAATCGCACTGGGACGGCTGGGGCCCGATGCCGCTATCTGCGTCCTGACGCACGATGCGAAATTCGATGTTCCGGTCCTCGATGCGGCGCTTCGGGAAGGTTTTGCGTACATCGGGGCGATGGGTTCGCGCCGGACTGCCAATGACCGCAGGGGCAGGCTCCTGGCATTGGGCCACACGGAGCGGTCGCTGGCGCGGCTCCGCTCGCCGATCGGCTTGGACCTTTCGGCTTCCACTCCGGAAGAAACGGCAGTCTCCATCATGGCGGAGGTCATTGCGGCCCGGCACCAAGCCTCCGGCCTGCCCTTGGCGTTCACTTCCGACCCCATCCATAAGGGTTCGGGGGAGCGCGCAGCTCTCGCGCCGAGCCCGGACGGCCAGCCGTCGTCGTCCTCTACCTGCAGCGTGGGGCAGGAACTTCAGCTCCCGCCGCTGCGCAACAATCAGAACGAAAATATCTTGACATAAAGTATCTTAGGACTGATATTCTTTTTCTATGACGCAGTTCACGTAACTTGCGCAAAGCCGCTCGCGGCATCCCGCTTGAAACCCCTCCGTGGGCAATACACACAAATGGACGGAACCCGAAGATGAGTACGGACAGCCTTACAGAGAACCCCTCCCGGTCCGCTCGGGAAGAAACCCGGGCACCCGGCACGGCCGGTCTTCGCAACGGACCTGATACGCGGGACGAGATCTTTGTTGGCGGAGTGTGGACCCGGGGCAGTGGTGCGCTGATCGAGTCGGTTAATCCCGCTACGGCAGAAGTTTTTGCCACCCTCCACGCAGCAACGGCGGCCGATGTGGACGCCGCAGTGGCCGCCGGCCTGGACGCTGTCAAAGCGTCGGGGTGGGCAAAGAGGCTCCCGCACGAACGCGCCGCAGTCCTGCACCGCATCAGCTCCGCGATCGAAGCCAACGCTGACAGGATCGCCGAACTGCAGACACTGGATACGGGGAAAACCCTCGTTGAAACGAAGGCATTGGCCATGAGCGCGGCGGCAACCTTCCGTTTCACGGCAGCTGCCTTGGAGACCATGGAAGATGCCCTGACGCCGCCGCGGGGCAACTACCTCAGCATGTCCACCTATGAGCCGATCGGGGTGGTGGGGGCCATCACGCCGTGGAACTCGCCCATAGCCAGTGACGCGCAAAAGGTGGCTCCGGCACTCGCGGCAGGAAACGCCGTCGTGGTGAAGCCGCCGGTGTGGGCCCCCTGGGTCTCGCTGCTGCTGGCCCGCCTTTGTGAGCAGGCCGGTCTTCCTGCCGGTTTGCTGTCGGTCCTGCCGGGCCCTGGCCGGGTAGTTGGCGACGCCATCGCCAAACACCCGGATGTTGGAAAAATCTCCTTCACGGGCGGCACGTCCACAGGGCGTCAACTCGCCCACATTGCGGCCGAAAAGATCATGCCCATCACGTTGGAACTGGGTGGAAAATCACCCACGGTTATTTTCGCCGATGCCGACGTGGACCAGGCTGTGGCCGGAGTGCTTTACGGCATCTTCTCCTCAAGCGGTCAGAGCTGCATCGCCGGCTCGCGTGTCTTCATCCAGCGCGCCGTGTACGACGATGTGGTGGACAGGCTCGTGAAAGGGGCAAAAGCCTTGCGGATCGGACCGGGCACAGACCCGTCCACGCAGGTCGGGCCCCTGGTGGCCTTCGCACACCGCGACACCGTTGCGGGCATGGTCGAAGCAGCGAAGGCGGCCGGTGCGCAGGTTTTGTGCGGAGGCGCTGTCCCCACGGAGTCCAGGTTGCAGGGCGGGGCGTTCTATGAGCCCACCATCCTTGCCGGTGTCAGCAACTCGGACGCCATCTGCCAGGAGGAAATCTTTGGCCCCGTGGCCGTCATCCTGCCATTCGACGACGAAGCGGACCTCATCGCCCAGGCGAACGACAGCGTCTTTGGCTTGGCCTGTGGCATCTGGACTGCCGACTACCGCCGGGCCTGGCGGTTGGCGCGGGCCATTGCCGCCGGCACCGTGTGGATCAACACCTATAAGCAATTCAGCATCTCGACCCCCTTCAGCGGGCTTAAGGAAAGCGGTCTGGGCACCGAAAAGGGCCGCGACGGCATTCGTTCCTACATGCGCCAGAAGAGCATCTATATGGACCTCTCGGGTGCACCCATCCCATGGGCCGGCCAGTAAGCGAGCCGGCCCGCATCACCAGCTTCCGAAAGGTAGAACAATGAATGCTCACCCCTACAGTCCGGCCTTCGTGGCCGGCGGATTCGGCTTCGTCTCCGGCGCCTTGTCGGTGGATGAGAGCGGTACAGCCGTACCGGGCCGCTCGGAGGCGCTCGTCGCAGCAGGCGCGAGGCTGGCCGAACGATTGGAATCAGTCGGCATGTCCTTGGAGGACGTCGTCAAGACCACCTATTTCGTCACCGACGTAACGCTGCGGGACGAAGCAAACCTGCACTACGAGCTGCTGTTCGAGATTCCCCGCCCGGCGCGCTCGTTCGTTGAAGTTGCAGCCCTGCCCTACGGCGCGTCGGTGGAGATCGAAGCAATCGCGCATCGGAGGAGTTGAGGACCATGAGCGTGGACATACAGAACCGTGGGACAACCATCCCCGAGGACACCGCAGACGTTCCGACGTCGGGTGCTGGCACAGTAGACCAGGCCGCGATCATCGCCGCGGAACCCAAAGCACTGACGCTGAGGGTGCAGCAGAAACGGTGGGAGGCGGACGGAGTTGTCAGCATCACCTTTGTTGATCCCCAGGGGGCGGAACTCCCGCAGTGGCTTCCGGGCTCCCACCTGAGCCTCCACTTGCCCAACGGGCTGACGCGCGAATACTCCCTGTGCTCGGACCCCAACGATTCCTCCGCCTGGACCGTGGCAGTGCTGCGGACCACCGATTCCCGCGGTGGCAGCAGGCTGATCCATGACGAACTGCCAGTGGGCACGCTCCTCACAGTCGAAGGTCCCCGCAACAACTTTGAGCTCGAGCAGGCGCAGCGGTATGCGTTGGTGGCCGGAGGCATTGGCATCACCCCGATCATTTCCATGGCGAGGCGCCTGGAAGCAGCAGGCGCTGACTGGTCCCTCCTGTATACGGGACGGTCCCGGTCCACCATGGCATTCCTCCCGGAAATCTCCGGCTTCCCCGCACACCGGATCAGCATCCACGCCATGGACGAAGCCGGGGGAGCCTACGCGGATCTCCCCAAAGCGGTTGGTGCCCTTCCCCCTGAAGCATTGGTTTATGCCTGCGGCCCTGAATCGTTGATGCAGGCAGTGGCCGGCGCCATGGCGGACGATTCGCAATTGAGGATAGAGCGGTTCAAGGCGCCGGAGGTCGTGTCCGGTCCGGAAACCGAGGCCACAAGCTTTGACGTCATCTGCCAACGGTCGAGCCAGCGTGTGGCCGTTGGGCCTGACATCTCAGTCCTGGACGCCCTGAACGACGCCGGCATCTTCGTGCCCAGTTCATGTGCGGAGGGCATCTGCGGAACCTGTGAGACCGGCGTCGTAGCCGGCGACGTCGAGCACCGCGACTTCCTGCTCTCCCCGGCTGAACAGGCAGAGAACAAGACGATGTTCATCTGCGTCTCGCGTTGCCGGTCCCGGGAACTGATTTTGGATCTCTAGTACGAACACCCCCGACTGAAGGCTGATTCCCATGAACTTTTTCTCAAGCGAGCCTGTCTGCAATCTTCGTTCGCTGCGTTCTGTGTCCTTGAAAGTACCCGATACCAGGCCGGCCAAGGACTTCTATGACCAAGTCTGGGGTCTCTCCACGGTAGAAGAGGACACAGACAAATTCTGGCTCCGCGGTACCGGATCCGAACACCACATCCTGAGGCTGGAAACGGGTGAGCAGAATGCCCTGGGCGGGGTCTCCTTCGCCCTGGCCACGCCGCAGGACGTCGATTCCGCGGCGACCAAGCTCGTTGCCCTGGGAATACCGCTTTTCCGTGAGCCCGGACCCCTGGATGATGCTGCCGGTGGATATGGCTTGCACCTGGTGGATCCGGAAGGCAGGCTCGTGGAACTTTCCGCGAACGTCCATGCAGTGGTCAGCCAGGAGCCGGCCGGCCGGCGCGCCCTTCCACGCAAGATCGCCCACGTGGTCCTTAACACCGTGGACATCGACCGCGCCACCGCGTTCTACACCCAAGTGCTGGGGATGCGGATTTCCGACTGGTCCGAGCACCAGATGGCCTTCCTCCGGTGCAACAGCGAGCACCACGCAATCGCTTTCAACCAGGCGCCTTGGACGTCGGTCAACCACGTAGCTTATGAGATGCAGAGCATTGACCACTTCATGCGCGGCATCGGCAACCTGAAACAGCACAACATTGCCCCGCAGTGGGGTCCGGGCCGGCACGGTCCCGGCGACAATACGTTCTCCTACTTCACGGACCCCGCGGGACTGGTTTGCGAATACACCTCCGAAGTTGCCCAGGTGGATGAGGACAGCTGGCTCTGCCGTACGTGGGAGCGAACGCCCGAACTGTCCGACCAATGGGGCACTGCAGGGCCGCCGACTACCGCGGTGCGAAGCGCCATGGCGGGCGTTCCGGACAGCGGTTACCGGTCCCTGGTGGTCCCCGGCCGTGAGGACTATTTCTCCCCGGCTAAGGCCCCTGCCACTGAAAAAGCCCATGCGTAGCGGCTCGTTGCCGGCGCCCACCGCCGCTTCGATTCCCGTTGTTGCCGAGCGCCGAAAGTCCGTTCACGGAGTCTCCCTCGTAGTTCGCGGGGAAGGGATTCCCGTCTTCCTGATGCACGGCATCGGGGGAGCCGCGTCGTCCTGTGGTGCGCTGGCCCAGCTCCTCAGTGCCCACGGCTACCAGACCTTCTGCTGGGATGCGCCCGGTTACGGAGAGTCCGCTGCTCCAACCGACGGCCTGGATCATCCTTCGGTGGTACTGGACATCCTGGCCACCCTCGGCGTTGGGCCGGCGCACCTCTTTGGCACATCGTGGGGCGGGGTCATTGCCACCACGGTTGCCGCGAGGGCGCCGGAGGCAGTGCGGTCCATTGTCCTGGCCGACAGTACGCGGGGTTCTGGAACCACGCACGACACAGCGCAACGCATGCTGGCCCGCGTTCCTGAACTGGCCGCCGTCGGGCCTGAAAGTATTGCAGCCCGGCGCGCCTCGAAGCTGGTCTCTCCATCCGCCCCCGCCTGGGTGGCCGAAGCTGTCCGGGCGGATATGGCCTCCGTCCGCTTGTCCGGGTTCGCGTCAGCGGCCACCATGATGGCGCAGTGCGATACGACGGAACTGCTGCCCGGGTTGCGGGTTCCGGCGCTCGTGCTGGCCGGACAGGATGATGTGATCACCGGCGTGCCCGAATCGAGGATTCTCGCCGAAAACATTCCAGGCGCCGAACTGTGCATTATCCCCAATGCGGGCCACGCTGCAGTGCAGGAGAAGCCCCTTGAGATGTCGGCGGCCATCCTCGCTTTCTGGGACGGCATCCAATGACGCGCCTGGTGGTAGTGACGGGATCCGGGCGTGGCCTGGGCTTCGACATTGCCGAACGACTGGCACGTGCCGGAGACCGGATAGTCATCGCGGAGAAGAACGCGGACCTCGCGGAGCGGGCCGCCGCAACACTGCATGAACGCGGCCTGGATGTCACGGCGGTGGTCACCGACATTGCTGACAAGGCCTCGGTGGAGGCCCTGGCGACGGCGGTCCGGCAGCTGGGCGGCGCGGATGCGCTGGTCAACAACGCGGCACTGGCCGACGGCGTCGGCGGCGATACTTTCTGGGAGCTGGAGGAAGGCTTCTTCCAAAGGGTGATGACCGTCAATGCCTACGGGACCTGGCTGGTCAGCAAGCACCTCTTCCCCCAGCTTGCCCAGTCCCCGGCGGGCGCGATCGTGAACATCGCCTCGGACGCAGCGCTCTACGGAAGCCCACGGCTGGTCCACTACGTCGGATCAAAAGGGGCCGTGCTCGCCATGACCCGGTCCATGGCCCGCGACGCAGGGCCATCGGGTGTCCGCGTCAACGCGGTGGCCCCGGGGTTGACCCGGGTGGAAGCCACCGAATCAGTGCCCGCCTCCCGCTACCGGCTCTATGAAGACAACCGGGTGCTGCCCAGGGACCAACAACCCAACGATGTATCGGGAGTGGTCCAATTCCTGCTCTCCGACGCCGCAGGGTTCATCACCGGCCAGACCATCGTGGTGGATGGCGGCTTCGTGATGGGCCACTGATGAGCTCAACCACGGCCACAACAAAACCGGCCAATGCACACTATGCCGGCCATTAGACAAGGAGTCCCACACATGGACCTGCAACTGAAGGACCGCACGGTGGTGGTCACCGGGGCGAGTTCCGGCGTCGGCCTTGCCACCGCACGCTACTTGCTCAGTGAAGGTGCGCGGGTTGCCGCCTGTGCCCGTGACCTCGGCCGGCTGACCGCGGCGTTCGACGAGTTTTCCTGGGCGGACAAAGACTCCATCCACCTTGCCTCGTGCGACGTCACGGACCAGGAAGCCACCAACGCCTTCATCGCCGGAACGCTGGATCGGTTCGGCGCCATAGACGGGCTGGTCTGCAACGCCGGACGATCCCTCATGGCCACACTCCAGGAGACCACGGACCAGCAACTGCGCGATGAGTTCGAGCTGAAGATCTTCGGCGTCCTCAACATGGTGCGGTCGGCCAGGATCGCCTTGAGTGCCTCCGCCCAGGGCTCCGTGGTCAACGTCAACGCCATTCTTGCCCGGCAGCCCGAGCTGCGCCTGGCCGCTACCTCCGCCGCCCGCGCCGCGCTGTTGAACCTGACCCATTCCCTTGCCGAAGACCTGGCAACGGACGGCACGCGCGTGAACTCGGTCCTGCTGGGACTGGTGGACACGGGACAGTGGCGCCGACGCTTCGAAAATGCCGGCACCGACCTCGACTACGAGGCCTGGAGTGCGGAAATCGCCGGGGACCGCGGCATCAAGCTGGGCCGTTTCGGCACAGCGGAGGAGGTTGCGTTCCATATTGTCTGTCTCCTCTCGCCCAACAGCGGCTACACCACTGGGGCGACCATCGACGTCGGCGGTGGCGTTGGGCGCTATGTCTAGGCAGGGCGCAGGGAAACCAGAGCCCGCACCGCAACGGAAACCCATCGGCCCACGGAAGTTCACCACGAAAGAGAACCGGAAATGTCACTGACACAAGAAGCAACCGTCCCGAGGGGGCCAACAGGAGGCGATGTCCTGGTCCGTGTGCTGCGTCGCCACGGCATCGACACCGTTTTCGGCGTTATCAGCATTCACAACCTGCCCCTCGTTGAAGCTGTGGACAGGGAACTGAACTTCGTCGCCATGCGTCATGAGGCCGCGGTCGTCAACGCCGCTGACGGGTACGCCCGCGCGTCCGGCAAGTTCGGCGTTGCCCTGACCAGCACGGGCACGGGAGCCGGCAACGCCGCTGGTTCCATGGTGGAGGCGCTCACCGCGGGAAGCCGCGTCCTGCACATTACCGGCCAGATCGACAGCGAATTCATGGGCAGCAACCGCGGAGTGATCCACGAGGTACCACGCCAGCTCCAGATGCTCCACGCCGTCTCCGGGTATGCCCGGACCATCTTCAACGGCAAGGATGCTGAGGCTGACCTCGAGGAGGCGATCGCGCACCTCCTTTCCGCCCCGCACACACCGGCCAGCATCGAGTGGCCTACGGACCTTCAGTACCTGGCTCATCCGGACGATCAGCGCCCCGTCGATGCCCGGGTGAAGCCCGCCGCCGCGTACGACACCCTGGCCGTCGCGGAAGCCGCCCGCCTCCTGGCAGGTGCGAAGCGACCCCTGATCTGGGCCGGGGGAGGAGCGGCCGGAGCCGGTAAGGAACTTGCTGCCCTGCTGCACGGGCTTGGCGCGGGACTGCTCACCAGCAATTCCGGGCGGGGCGTCGTTCCGGAGGATGACGACCTTGTCATCGGGAACTTCGCGACCACTCCGGCCGGCACCCGGCTCCTCGAGGAATCCGACCTGTTGCTCAGTATTGGAACGCATTTCCGTTCCAACGAGACGCAGCATTACTCATTGAAGATTCCCTCCACCCACATCCAGCTGGACCTGAACCCTGACGCCGTCGGACGGGTATACCCGGCCACCGTCTCCCTGGTGGGCGACTCCCGCGCCATTCTGGATGCGCTCGTCCAGCAGTTGCCGAGCCATTCACCCGACTCCGGGTGGACGCAAAAGGTTAACGACGTACGCCGCGAGGTACGCGCTGCGCTGACCACCTACATTGGCGGTTACGCGGAGATCTGCCACAGCCTCCGGGAACGCCTGGACCGCAGATCCGTCGTGGCCCGCGACGTCACCATCCCCTCCAGCCAGTGGGGTAACCGCCTGCTGGAAATGTACTCACGCGAAACCAACATCTTTCCCCTCGGGGGCGGCATAGGCCAAGGACTCGCCATGGGCATAGGGGCGGCGTGCGCCCGCCCGGAAGTTCCCACCGTAGTCATTGCCGGGGACGGCGGGCTCGCCGTTCACCTGGGCGAGCTTGCCTCCCTGGCCGGCTCCGGCGCCTGGTGCGTGGTGTTGGTCTTCAACGACGCCGGCTACGGGGTGCTGCGCAACATGCAGAGGGCCAACGGTTTCGCGGAGGCAGGAGTCGACCTGCATACACCGGACTTTGCTTTGTTGGCCCGGTCATTGGACCTGCCGTTCCGGCGGGTGGGCGGGCCGGGAACCTTTGATCCGGCCTTGGCCGAGGCGCTGGCCCTCAGGGGGCCGGCGGTCATCGAAATTGATGTCAACGCCTTGGAACCTGCACCCGGAGCCTTCGTCCCTCCGGTGCACGTTCCAACCGCAGATCACTAGTAGAGCAGGTGAGCACATGAACCCAAGTACTGATTCGGACCCGTACGCCGGCCCTGGGCCCGACGCGGCCGAACCGCGGCATGACGTGGTGTGTCTGCGCGGCGGCGCAGGGACCGGGGAGTGGGATGAGCATCAACTGGACACGTTGGGAGCCCGTGCCTGGGAACCTGAAACGGGTCTTGCCCTGGACGTCGGGGGACCACCTGGCCAACTGGACGCGTGGGTTCATGCGGCCTCTCTGGCTCTTCGGGAGTCTACGGCCGGCCCGGCGCATGTCCTGGCCAACGGAGCAGCCGCCTACGGTGCCATACTCCTCGCCACGCGGCATCCTGAACAGGTCAAGAGCATGATCCTTGGCGACCCGCTGGTGGACACGTCCACAGACGGCTTCGTGGCAGCGCTCCGGCAGGTTCGCGCACCGTCCTTGGTCATTGCCGCTGCACCCGACATCGACGCCGATGTTTCCATAGCCCAATGCATCGCAGGAGGCATTGGCAACGGTGTCTTCGTCATCATCGACAACGCCACCGTGCCGGCACATCAAAGCCGATCCACCTCGTTCAACGAGTGGAGCAGGTCGTTCATGAAGATCGCTGAAGGCTTGCACACCGTCTCGCAAACACTTCCCACCCAACTACAGGAGGAACCCCGTGCCTGAGCAATACCTTGATGCCAACCAGTCCCGTGTCGGTCCGCCGAACCCCTATGAGCTGAAGCTCGCGGGCGCCCTGTCCGAAATTTTCGCCAGCGGCAGCCACGAACTTCCGGCGGTCATTTCGGGGTTGAACAACCTGGGGCTGAATGCCCCGGACGGCCAGCCGTGGGATGAAGCCCGATTCCGTTCCGAAATGCGACGACTGGGAGAGTAGGAAATGACAACTGCAACTGCAACTTCAACCGGGGCAAGGGCCGGCAGGGTCATGCCGAAAACGGTGGTCGGTACCCGGCGTCAGCTCGATGCCGCAGAACTCGCCGCCACAGGACTGCGGGACCGCTGGTACGCCATCTATCCATCCCGGTTCGTTGGCCAGGGGGATATGGTCAAGGTCCGGCGGTTGGGCGTGGATTGGCTGCTGTTCCGTGATGCCCGGGGACAAATCCGGATGCTGGAGGATCGCTGCCCCCACCGCAGCGCCCCCCTGTCCGTAGGCCAGCACCTGGGTGACCGGGTGGCATGCAAGTACCACGGAGTTCAGGTGGACGGACACGGAACGGTGGTTTCGGTTCCTGGTATGCCCGGCTGTGCGCTCGAGGGAAAAACGGTCACTGCGTCGCTGGCCGTGGAGGAAGGCGCGGACATGATCTTCGCTTTCATGCCACTGACCGCCGACTCGGAGGTTACCCCCTTCAAGTTGCCCGATCGCCTGGACAACCCCGATATTTCCTGGTTCTCCAATTACGCGGAGTGGAACAGCCCGTGGCGGTTCTACATGGACAACGTCCTGGATCCCATGCACGGGGCGTTCCTGCACCGTGAATCGCATTCAATGTTTGGCGGAGACACGAGCGCCCGCTTCCGCATCCGCGAAACGGACCGCGGATTCTTCTTCGAGAAGACGGACCAGCGCGGCAAGAACTTCGACTGGGTGGAGTACTGCCGCGAGGCCATGGACTACGTGGACCTGGAGATCCCTTACGCCGATTCAGCCGGTCCCGGCGGCTCCTTCGGCATCGTCGGGATGTCCACTCCCATAGATGCGGATACCTCCGCTGTGTTCCACTGGCGTACCCGGACCGTCTCCGATTGGGAGCGGGACGTCTGGCGATTCATGTACAAGACAACACTGGAGGAAAAGCACTGGGTGGTCCTGGAACAGGACCGCGCACTGTTGGAGGCGCTGGCGGCCGACGCCGACAGGGATGAGCACCTGTACCAGCACGACCTTGGCGTGGCCAGGATCAGGCGCATCCACGATGCCGATGCCCAGAAGCAGGCCGCCATTCTCGCAGAGGGAACCGCGTAGCGCCTGTAGATTGCGTGGTTCAACCGCCGCGCAATTGAGGCAGTATGCAAGAGCCTGCAGCCCGACCAGGTCCGGGCTGCAGGCTCTTTCCTGTGCTCTTTTCGTTTGGTCTTTTGTTGGCCCGGCGCCCGGTGTCAGACGTTTCCCGGGGCATTAGTTTTCCGGCAAGAAAAAACCCGGGTACCGGCCATCGCCGGTACCCGGGCTCCCAGGGGGCTAACGGGTCACGCCATACATCTCCGACGTCGGCGGGTAGAAGGGGATCTCCGGCTTCTTTGCGCCGATGATGACGCAGATGAGTGCGTCGTCATCGCTGACGGTCCGCAAACTCCGGGGGACACCGGCCGGAACGCGGATCAGATCGCGGTAGCCGAGCACGCGGCTAGCTTTCTTGTTCCCGTCTTCAACGTCGTGCACGCTGAACTCCACCTGCCCCTCGAGCACGAAGAACACCTCTTCAACGTCCGGGTGCGTATGTTCGGGTCCAACGCATCCGGCCGGCAGCACCATGTTGGAGAAGGTGAAGTGCTCTGCCTGGAGAATGTTGTTGTCGTTGGAGTGGTCACCGGTTGCCCCGGAACCGATGTAGCGGACCTGGCCGCGACGGAACTTCTCACCCATTTTGGTCTGGAACTTGAGCGTATTGAAGTCAACTACCCGACTGTCACGGGAGGCGATGGACGAGTCAATCAGCTCCTCAAGTTCCGGAATTTTGCTTGCGATAACGTCGCCCATGATGGACCTCTCTCTGGTGGTGAATTGCCGGATTTCGTAAGGGCCTTGCAGGAAGTAGATCTTCCTCGGCTCTAACTATCTCAAGACTAAGATATAATGGAAAGCGCTGCAAGACATTCGCGGGAACGGGCGCGCTTCACCGGAGTACTGGAAAGCTCAGTGTTAAGATGCTTAGACGAAATTAAGGAGAGAGCACATGACCACCGAGCCCCAAACCACCGACCCGGATGCCGTAGATGCGATCATCGAGGACTGGCGTCGCGAACGTCCCGAACTCGATGCCAGGACCATTGGAGTTTTTGGCCGCCTGCAAAGCCTCGTTGCCCGGCAGCGCGCCGTGCAGGACGCGAATTACGAGGAGCATGGGCTCACGTTGGCGTCCTTTGACGTCCTGGCAAATTTGCGCCGGTCAGGGCCTCCCCACCGCAAAACCGCTGGTGAGCTCGCAAGTTCGTCCATGCTGACTACGGGAGGGATCACGTTCCGCCTGGACCGCATGGAGGAGCAGAACCTCATCGAGCGCGTTCGATCAAAAGAGGATCGCCGCGTCGTCTACGCCCAGATCACCGAGCACGGCAAGAAGCTCATCGATGAGGTGATTTCCAAGCATCTGGAAACGCAGCGCAACATGCTCTCCGGCCTCACAGCCGAAGAGATTGAACAACTGGCCCTCTTGCTCAAGAAGGCCGAAGCCTCCATCGTCGCCTATGACCCCAACGCTTCCTCCCAGGACAAGATCCCTTCCAATGCCTAGGCGGTCCTAGGGGGGGAATGTCCACCTAACCCACTAGTAAGGAAACGCATGAAGCCAGTAGCCCGCAAAATCGGAATCATCGGACACGGGGCCATCGGGGCCCGGGTGGCTGCGGATGTTGCCGCAGGGAAAGTCGCAGGTGCCTCTCTGGAGGGCATCGTCAGCCGCAGTCCCGTTCCAAACGCTCCGGCGCCCCGCCTGGACATGGCTGAGGCGTTGGACCGTTGCGATGTGATGGTCGAATGCGCGGGCCAGGAAGCCCTTGCCGAACACGGCGAGACTGTGCTGTCTGCGGGTGTCGATCTGCTGGCCACATCGCTGGGAGCCCTGGCGGACCCTGATCTTTCGGGCCGCTTGTCCGCAGCCGGTCCGGGCAGGCTCTTCCTGACGCCCGGCTCCATCGGTGGCTTGGACCTGTTGGCGTCGGGAGCCCGGGCAACGGGTTATGACGCCGTCAAAATCACGACGACCAAGCTGCCCGCTTCCCTGGTGCAGCCATGGATGGATGAGAAGGAAGCCGATCGAATCCGGAACACCGCTGTTCCGCTCGAAATCTACCAAGGCCCTGCTGACCAGGCCACGCGCTTGTTCCCGAAATCGCTCAATGTGGCCGCGGCGGTCGCTTTGGCCGTAGCGGACTGGGGCGTGGATGTGTCCGTGCGGGTGGACCCGGCTGCCCGGCTGACCACGCACGTGATCGAGGCCGCCGGGAACAGCGGGACCTACCGCTTCGAAATCTGCAATCAGGTATCGCCGCAAAACCCGCGTACCAGCGGCATTGTGCCGTTTGCCGTGCTGCGATCACTGGAACTGATCGTTGGCGCACGGGGCGGAATCATCTAGGTTGCCCGGGGGCATCGCCGCCTGGGGCGATGTCAGCCAGGACAGCATTCAAGCGATCATCGGTCAGGTAGGTCATGCCCGTCAGAAGGGACGTAATCTTTTCGCGCTCCCGTTGGTTGAAGCGTGTGTCATCGAGGATGTCACTGACCCAGAGCCCGTCCATGGCAAGCCGCACGATGATCCCGATGATTCCTACTGGTTCGTCCGGGGCAAGGTCCTCACGGTCAAGCCTGCGGTTCAAGTACAGAAGTGATTCGGCCAGATTGGGGCGGGAGATGGCGGTGGCCAACAGGGCCGCTTGGTTGCGGTCGCTGTTGGCCCGGGCATCGGAGAAGGCTTGGATATAGGCACGTTCTTCGGCGCCCACGGGATTGGGATCTGCCTCTGCAAGACTTCCCAGCTCATGCACGAGTTCAACAATCATCGACTCGACGTCCTGCTCGATTTCTTCGATGGGCGCATCCGGCCTGAACATTTTCCCCTCCAGTGCTGCAATCGACGATCTCTGCTTCCGGCCAGTCTAGCCACGAATGGAAGTGGAGAGGGCCTTAGAACAAAGGCCAGGGCACGGCCGGCATGCCGCCCCGCGGCGCCGGAAACCTTCCAGCCGAACGCAGGCGTTCGCAACGGAGCGCGAGGGCTGAGACTTCTTCGGGGCTCAACAGCTCTGCCAGCTCCCGGCCCAGCCCGCCGCGCAATCCTTCGCTGACGCGCTCTATGCCTTCCCGTTCTTCGGCGGTCAAGGCCTCGCCGAGCCACCCCCAAAGCACGGTGCGAAGCTTGTGGTCCGTATGGAACGTCAGTCCGTGGTCCACGCCGTGGCGATGCCCGTTCGCCATGGCAAGAATGTGGTTGCCCTTGCGGTCGGCGTTGTTGACGACGACGTCGAACACGGCCATGCGCCTGAGCGCAGGTGAGTCTTCGTGGACCAGGGCAACTATCCGCCCGTCGTCGTCCTGCCCCTCGAGGACCTGTTTCCAACCGGCCTCCGGAACGTCATCGCTTGGCCTCAGGTCCACCGGATCCTGGGAGGGGTCCTGCTCTTGCCAGAGCTGCACCATCCCGCGGCCCAGTGGTCCGTCGCGCAGCCAGGTGCGCGGCACGATGTCCCAACCCATGGCCTGGGAGACCCGGAAGGACGCCATCTCGCGGTGGGCCAGGGTGCCGTGCGGAAAGTCCCAGAGGGGGCTTTCGCCGGCTATCGGCTTATAGACCACGGCAACGTCGTCGATGCTGCCCAGGAAGGTGGCATTTGAGGCCGTTGTAATGCGGCCGGTCAGCGTCAGCTCTGCGGCGACCAGGTCCGGTGTTGGCATCAGGCCTCGGGAAGCGTGCAGGTGTGCCCGTCGGGATCAATGGGGTAGCCGCAGATAGTGCACAAGGGACGTCCGGCCGCCACGATTTCCCGGGTGCGCTTGGTGAAGGCACGGGCGGTGCCTACAGGCATGCGCACCAGCAGCATTTCCGGTTCGTCGGCGCCGTCCAGGTCAACGGACTCATCGCCGTCGATGTCACTGATCGGGTAAGCCTCCAGGACTATCTGGGCCGTGGTCGGATCCCAACCAAGGCTCATCGCGCCGGTGCGGAATTGCTCCAGGGGGTCCTCAAGCGGGTCATTGTCCACCAGTTCGACCGGCGTGCTGGTGGGAACGCTGAAGGGGTTGCCATCGATCGTGAGGAGCTGGTCGAGGATTTCGTCGATCTTCTCCGCAAGCTGGGCTGACTGCTGCTTCTCGAGGGCAATGCTGACAATCTGCGTTCCTGCGCGCACCTGCAGGTAGAACGTGCGGTCTCCGGGTTGTCCTATGGTGCCGATGACAACCCGGTCGGGCCAGGCAAACTCGTGAACGCGCGTAGGCATGTCAGTATTCTAGGCACACGGGCTCAGGGCGTCTGCCCACCTGCGCCGCCGCCCACCGGTGCGTCGCCGGAACGGAGGCCGCTCGAGAGCCAGGACAGGTCGCCGGCTTCCGTGTTGGTCGCGTGGACGCTCGGCCGGTTGGCACCGTAGTTGACTATCGACACGGAAGCCGGACCCACGCTGATCCGCTGAAACAGGTCAAGGTGCATGCCCAACGCGTCGGCGAGGATGGACTTGATGACGTCGCCGTGGCTCACGGCCACCCATACTGCTCCGGGCCCGTGCTCGGCTTCGAACGCTGCGTCATGGCGCCGGATGGCCGCCACTGAGCGGGCCTGCATGGCGGCCATGGCCTCACCGCCGGGAAATACGACGGCGGATGGTTGCGTCTGCACCACGGGCCACAGTTTCTCGGTGGCCAGGTCGGACAGGGCCCGGCCCTGCCATTGACCGTAATCGCACTCCGTCAGGTCGGGCTCGACCGGTGCGTACGGACTGCCTGTTTGCCGGTCAAGAATGAACCGGGCTGTTTGCAGGCAGCGTTCAAGGGGGCTGGATACCACTCCCACCACCGGCACCGCCGCGAGCCGTTCCCCGGTCAGGGCAGCCTGCCCGCGTCCGATCTCGTCCAAGTCAACACCGGCTGCGCGGCCGGCCAACAATCCGGTGGCATTGGCCGTGGTGCGGCCGTGCCGCACGAGGATAACTGTCGCCATCTGCCCAGCCTAGCCAGAAACGGAGCCCCGGGCCGACGAAGGTGAGGACCGCCTTGGGTTCACCCCGCGGACCCGCCGCGACGGAGAGGCCGGAACCCCTGGGGCTACAGTGGAGCTATGGCTACCAGCCGCAACCCGCTTGATGACCTGCGGGAGACCATTGGTCACTTGGCCAGTCAGCTTAAGCTGACCGGGTCCGAACGCGTCGATGACCTGATGGGGGACCTCATCGGCCCACGGTCTGGTCCTGCCCGTCCGCTATCGGAAGTGCAGGCGGAGTTGGACGCCCTGATCGGGCTGGAGACGGTAAAAGAGCAGGTGCGGGCCCTCGTCGCGCTGCTCCAGGTCCAGGCACGCCGCAAAGCCCACGGACTGCCTGAAGTGGCCACATCCCAGCACCTGGTGTTCCTCGGCAACCCCGGAACGGGTAAGACGACGGTAGCGCGGCTCCTGGCCGAGATGTACCGTGCGGTGGGGCTGCTGCAGAAAGGCCATCTGGTGGAAGTGGACCGTTCGGGCCTGGTAGGGCAATACGTCGGGGAGACTGCCATCAAGACGGACCGGGTGATTCGGCGGGCGCTGGACGGGGTCCTGTTTATCGACGAGGCATATGCGCTCGCCCCGGAGGACGGCCGGATGGATTTCGGCCCCGAGGCCATAGAAGTGCTGCTCAAACGGATGGAAGACCATCGCCACCGGCTGGTGGTGATCGTGGCCGGATATCCCCGGCTCATGGAATCCTTCCTGATCTCCAACCCCGGACTGCGCTCCCGGTTCGCCCGCGAAATCACCTTCCCTGATTACTCCGTCGATGAACTGGAGATGATCTTCCACCGGATGCTTGAGCACCACGAGTACATGCTGGAACCGGGTGCGGACCAGATGCTTCGGCGGATTTTCTCCGGACTCCGCACGGGGGAGGAGTCCGGCAACGCGCGGTTCGCCCGCACACTCTTTGAACAGGCACTCAATCGGCAGGCGCTGCGGCTGTCACTCGACGCGGAGCACAGCCTGGATGCGCTTGGCCGAGAGGCCGTGGTCACCCTGACTTCGGATGACATTGTTGAGGCGGCGCTGGCGTTGGGCGAGGAACCGGAGCCGGAATATACACCGGAACCGGAGCGGTCGCGCTGGTGGCGTTGGCTCGTCTGAGAGGCTCGCGAACGGGAACCGATTTTCGTACGGCTACCTATTGATAAGGCGCCTTATAACTGGTGTCATAGTACTGGAATAGAGAGTTGTCTTCCTGCCGGATCGACCAGCTGCCCGCCGAGCAACGGAGCCATCATGTATGGGATTAGCGGCCCGAGCCTTCACCGGCTCACCCAGGAAACCCGGGCCTTGGGATGCCTGCACTGCGGATCCAACGAGTACGTTGCGATCGAATCAATAGAGTCCCTGCCTCCGCATCCGGGTGAACTTCACGTCGAGGTGGAGTACGCCTGCCGTCATTGCCAGGGGAGCTATCAGCACCGGGCGCGCTTCCGCGACGTCGCTGCCATCCTGAACCGCACCAAGACCTTGGAGGGACTGTTCCGGTTTGCGGGGGAGTACTTCCATTGCGGTGAGGCTATGCGTGTCGAGGGAACCGGGGTCAGGAACATCCATGCCCCGATGCCCGCCAGGGAACCGGAACTGGACGAGGGCGTCAACGTGGGGACCACGGTCCTGAGGTGCCGCTGCGGGTTCCGTTTGGAATTGCCCAACTAGGTGAGGCGTCTCGCCACAGCACGGAAGTTGGTGGCACCAACGGCAAGTGCCGGTGAGAAGTAGCAGTGCGAAGTGGCGGTGCGAGGTAACGGTGCCAGGTAACGGTGCCAGGTAGCAGGGGTGCTGATTGAAGAGCTGGTGATGCTTTCCTACATTGGTTCCATGCCTGCCGATAAACCGCGCGTCGATGACGTGGAACTGATCGAAGACCTCCTGGTTACTGCCAACGGCCTGCAGGACTTCGCGCAGGGGCTATGCGACGTGGCTGCGCAGGTCGCCTCGCGGGAAACCGGCATTGCGGTTGACTGCGGGATTTCCCTGAGCCGCCCCAAACGTCCGTCCGCCGTGGCAGGCAGCACTGCCATCGCGGCACAGCTCATGGATGGAGAGCACGACACTGTGGACGACGGTCCCTGCCTGGAAGCCTGGGCAACGGGATCGCGCGTCCTGGTGGGGGCCGATGCGATGGAGCAACGCTGGCCGTTGCACAGCAAGACCTTGGCCTTGGCCGGCTACGCAAGTGCATTACTTGTCCCTTTCGCCTTCCGGGACGGGGCCTGCGCTCTGATGGTCTTCCTGGCGGCGACGCCGGGCGCCTTCACCGAAGACGCCACGCCGGTCATCGACAGATTCAACCACACCGCCCACCAAGCTCTGCAAATCGCCTTGAAGACGGCCGCCGGCTCGGACCGGATCAGTGATCTGCATGCCGCCATGCGGAGCAGATCCGTCATCGACACCGCATGCGGGATGATCATGATGCAGGAGCGATGCACCCAGGAGGAAGCGTTCAGAACGCTCCAACGAGCATCAAGCGCACGCAATAAGAAACTTCGCCTCGTGGCTGAGGAGATCCTCCGGAGGGCCAACTCTTCTGCTGTCAGGTGCCGGGAATCCGGCGTGGGAAGCAGCCGCACCTGAGTTTGTGTGAGGGTACTGACAACAGCCCGGGCGTGCGCGATACTATGCCCATGGGCGCTGGGTCGAGCCCTGGCACTGCTTTTGATTACTGGTTCTTCGAACGGCTGGTCTTTCAATGAAACCGCCGACCCGTTTGCTGGTCCTTCCCGCCATCCTGATGGCGCTGATACTTTCCGGGTGTACGGGCTCCGAACCGGAGCCGGCCCCCTCGCAGAGTTCACTCATGGCAACGGATACGTTGGACTACGCCATGACGTCCTTCATGAATGAGGATGCCGTAGCCGTTCTGGCTGAGGTCCGGTGGCCGGGCGGGGAGTGGTCAAAATCGTACGGAGTACGTGACCTGGACAGCAAAGAACCCGCCCGGCCCGACGACAGGGTTCCTGTAGCCAGCGTGACGAAGACCATGACCGCCGTATCGGTGCTGAAACTGGTCGATGAAGGGCTCATCGGGTTGGAGGACCCGGTCAACGGCATGCTGGAAGCCTTTCAAGCCGGGCTGAAGCCGCCCGGCCCGATCACCCTGCGGCAACTGCTCTCCCATACCTCAGGCATGCCGTCGTACGGAGAGGCTTTGTACAAAGGCATTGACGACCTGGTCCCGGTGTCCAACCAGCGGTTGTCCCTGCACCGCGTCATGGAACTCACCAGCACTTTGCCGTGGGAAGCGAGGATGGTGGGCTCGTTCCGCTATTCGGATTCCAACTACGCAGCGCTGGGACTTATCCTGGAAAAACTGCGCGGCAAGCCTTTCGCCGAAGTCCTGAGGAACGACGTCGTTGAGCCGCTGGGTCTGGATAAAACCACGGTGGACGACCCCCTGGTCGCAGCCCCGGACCTCGTGAAGGGGTACGTCACCATCAAGGGGCATCGGGAGGAAGCGGGAGTCACCCAGGAACAACTGGGTTCGCCGTCGCATGGCGTAGTTTCGTCCGTACCCGACGTCAACGATTTCCTCGCCGGGCTTTTCACGGGCCGCCTGATCTCAGCCGGCGCCTTGGCGGAGATGAAGAGGCCGGTTGTGGGCCCCTACGGTCTGGGGTTGTTCGAATGGTCTGAGGACTGTACGGGCGCTCCGCGCTATTTCGCACGCGGCGACTTATTCGACTTCCAGACCGTTGCCCTTAGCTCCGCCGACGGGCGCTACCAAGCGACGATGACCGTGGCTTCCCCGCCTGCCCCGACGCCCTTCGAAGATCCTGACGTGGAAAGGGAGCGGGCACTCTGGAGCGACCAAATGAGGTCAGCTTTGCTCGAGGCCATGGATCGGCTCTGCCAGTAGCAATCCGCCCCCTGGAGATCATGCTGACCAGTGAATGATCAGGTCGGCGTCGGCCTTGGTCGATTCGATGAACTGCGCATTGGTTTCATCGGGCCCGTTGGCCCACGCTTCAGCGGCGGCAGGGTCCATGCCGGACGCTATGTGCCGTTCGATGAGCCGCGGGATTCGAGTCTCTGGAGGCGTCTCGACGAACCAGGCCGCATCAAGGCAGGTGCGCACCTTGCCCCATCGGCCTTCGGTGGCCAGAAGGTAGTTGCCCTCAACAAGGACGTATTTGACGGAGCTTGCTATGGCTATCGATGCGGCGATCGGTTCCTCCAGCCCCCTGCGATAGGCCGGCGCATAGATGACATCCTCGTCGTTGCGGCGGAGACGCTCGAGGAGCGAAAGGAACCCGCCGACGTCGAAAGTGTCGATGGCTCCCTTGCGGTCGCGGAGCGGAGTGCCGTCGATGAGCGGGGTGGCGAGGTGGAAGCCGTCCATGGGGACGACCACACTTGCGTCGCCCAACTGTTGGCTGAGGCGTCCGGCCAGTGTGGACTTGCCGGTCCCGGGAGGGCCGGCGATCCCGATGATTTGGCGATCGGCGGCACGGCTGCGAATTCGGTCCGCGAGGCCTGCCGCGGTATCCAAGACCTTTGTCTGCACGGCTTAGCGCTTGAGGGTGCTGTCGAGGAGGGTCCGCAACTCCTGGAAGTGCCGCTCGGTTGCCGCGTCGTGGAAGGCCGACGTGTCCGCCATTGTGTAGCCGTGCCGCGCCCCTTCATAGATCTCGTTCGACGCCTCAAGTCCGGAATCCGCCAAGGCTTTCCCAAGGAGGGCCACAGCCTCAGGAGTCATGCTGGGGTCCTTGTCGGCGTGGCCGAACACGAATCGGGCGCGGGCGTTGACCAACCCCAAATGCGGACTGTCCGCCTCGTCAGTGGCCAGGCCACCGCCATGGAAACCTCCGCAGGCGGCCACTTTTTGTGGGTGCAGGTTGGCAGTACGGACGGCCAACCTGGCGCCCATGCAGTACCCCGTGGTTCCGATAGGCCCGGGCTTGACGCCGTCCAATCCGGCCAACGCGGATACCCATGCATCGATGTCCGGCTCCGCCTTGGCCGATGTCAAGCGGCCCACGCGGGGGAAGGCGATCTTGCCCGCAGCCGTTCGGCCCTCCTGGGTCCTCATGTCTCCGGCCGGCGCGAGGTCGGCTATGGTCCCTTCGCGGTAGAAGACATTCGGCGCCAGCACAACATAACCCCAGTCCGCAATGCGTTGGGCCATTTCCTCGATGCGCGGGCGCAGTCCGAACGCGTCCATGTAGAAGATGACGCCGGGAAATTCTCCGTCCCCGGTTACCGGTCGGGCGACAAAGGCCTCGGCGCTGCCGTCAGCGGCAGGAACATTGATCAACATGGGTTCACAGTATCGGAGGGCTGCGGGTGTTCCGGGTCAGACTCCACATCCGGAAATGTGTCGATCTATTGACGCTCGTAAAAAATGCACTATAACCTGAGTGGATACGTATCAGGGGCCAGCGCCGCAGCCTGAGGTGACTTTCACGGACCGGCGCCTGTCCGGAGTCCACTTGCTGTCCAGTTTCACATGCTATTCAAAGGAGAAAAGTCCATGACTGTTGTGACCAGCAGGCCGGAAGAGAACGGCGCACAAGCAGTGGGCCTTCCAGTGGCCGCACCCCGGAACGTCAGTGAGCTTGTTGGCTACACGCTCGCCCGGCTTGGGGCCGGGCATGTCTTTGGAGTAGTGGGCAGCGGAAACTTCGTGGTGACCAATGCGCTGCGCCGGGCGGGTGTTCCGTACACCGCCGCCCGCCATGAGGGCGGCGCTGCAACCATGGCCGACGCCTATGGACGCATGTCCGGCAAGGTAGGAGTCGTTTCCACGCACCAAGGGTGCGGTTTGACCAACGCCACCACCGGCATCGGAGAGGCGGCCAAGAGTCGAACGCCAATGATCGTTGTCACGGCAGACACAGCAGGCTCCGCCATTGGCTCGAACTTCAGGATTGACCAGGACGCGTTGGCCCGGAGCGTCGGTGCTGTGCCGGAGCGGATTCATTCACCCGCCAGCGCTGTCGCGGACACCGTCCGCGCCTATAGGACCGCCGTCAATGAACGCCGCACGGTGGTCCTGTCCCTTCCCACGGACATCCAGGCCGCACCCGTTCCGGACGGACTGGCCGAGGTTGATCCCTTGCCCCTTCCCCAGCGCATTGCCCCCTCGGCGGCAGCTGCCGGGGAACTCGCCGCTCTCATCCGCAAAGCAAAGCGGCCCGTGTTCGTCGCCGGTCGGGGCGCCCGCGGAGCCGGTCCCGAAATTGCCGCCCTCGCGGAGGCGTCAGGGGCACTCGTGGCGACATCCGCCGTCGCCCATGGGCTATTCCATGGCGACCCTTACAACCTGGGTATTTCCGGCGGTTTTTCGTCGCCGTTCACGGCCGAAACCATTTCGGGCGCCGACCTGATTGTCGGCTGGGGGTGTGCCTTGAACATGTGGACCATGCGGCACGGGTCCTTGATCGGGGAAGCGGCCACGGTGGTCCAGGTAGACGTGGAGGACCGGGCCCTCGGCGCCAACCGCCCCATCCACCTTGGCGTGCTCGGCGACTGCGGGGAAACCGCAGCTGCGGTACTTGCAACGCTGCAGTCGGCGCAATACCACGCGGTTGGCCTGCGCACCCCGGACATGGCCCGGCAGATTGCCGAACGCTCCCGCTGGAACACCGAACGCACGGAGGACCTGTCCACGCCCGATGCCATTGACCCCAGGGTGTTGAGCCGGGCGTTGGACGGAATCCTCCCCGCGGACAGGATCGTTTCGGTCGACTCCGGTAACTTCATGGGCTATCCCAGCGCTTACCTCGCCGTCCCGGACGAGTTCGGATTCTGCTTCACGCAGGCCTTCCAGTCGATCGGGTTGGGCCTCTATACGGCTATTGGAGCAGCCAAAGCCCGGCCGGACCGCTTGCCGGTCCTCGGCGCGGGCGATGGCGGGTTCCTCATGGCAATCTCCGAATTGGAGACCCTGGTCAGGGAACGCATTCCCCTCGTGGCAGTCGTGTACAACGATTCGGCCTACGGCGCCGAGGTGCACCACTTCGATGCGGACGACGCTGACCTTGACGTCGTGCGTTTTCCGCCGGTGGACATTGCATCGATCGCCCGCGGCTACGGCGCCGCAGCGATCACGGTCCGGACCGTCGGAGACCTTGCCGGCGTTGAGGAATGGCTTTCAGGGCCGCGGGATGTGCCCTTGGTGATCGACGCTAAAATCGCTTCCGATGGAGGCGCCTGGTGGTTGGCGGAAGCGTTCAAAGGCCACTGAACATCAAGACCGGCGCGTGTGAAATATGCTGGTGAGGACCACGGCCCCAACAGAATCGAAAGCTACTCCGGTGATTGAGGTTCCCGCACCTGCGCTGCCCCAGCAGCAGCTCATCCTGACCATCTATGGTCTCTACGGGCGCCGCGCAGGCGGGCAACTGCCAATCTCCGTCCTGATCCAGATGCTGGGCGACCTCGGCCATGACGCACCTGCGGTCCGATCTGCTGTTTCCCGCCTCAAGGCCAAGGGCGTGCTGGCCAGCGTCAAGGGCGGGGGATTGGCCCGTTACGAGCTGTCGGACGCGTCCCTGAAGCTGATCAGCGAAGGCGACGAGCGCATCTTCGCTCCAGCCCGGGCCAATCCCGGCGCACCGTGGGTCCTGGCCATATTCTCCGTCCCCGAGTCAAAGCGGGAACGGCGCCACCAATTGCGTGCGGAGCTCACCAGGCTCGGTTTTGGCTCCATGGGAGCCGGAGTGTGGATTGCTCCTTCCGGGGTGCGCGAAAGCGCGCAGCAGCGCCTCGAGGCCCGCGGGCTGGACAAATATGTGGAGTTCTTCACCGGCGACTACTCCTCGGAATCGGACATGAGGTCCAAGGTGGCCCAATGGTGGGATCTTGAGGCCTTGGGCAATCAGATTTCACAGTTCATGGACACCTTTGGCGGTTCGCTGGAGGAATGGACCGCGCTGGTGGGCGAGGATCCCGGAGCGGCGTTCGCTGCGTCGTCACCGGAGCTGCGCCGGAACGCCTTCCGTTACTACGTGCCGATGCTCACCTTGTGGCGGCGTTTGCCCTACCGGGATCCCGGGCTTCCCCTTGAGTACCTGCCGGTTGGATGGCAGGGTCCCGAGGCGCGCAGGATCTTCTTCGGCGTTCACCGCCTGATCGGGCCGATGGCCGAGAGCTACGCGATGTCCCTCGTGGAAGAAGCCGAAGCGGCCTGAATCACGACAAAGAGGATCCGGTAAGCCGTAGGGCTTGCCGGATCCTCTTTGTGGTGCGGGATCTTCCGTCGTGCGGGATCTTCCGTGCAGTGCCTCAGCGGTCGGCGATGACGGCGATGGCCTGGATCTCGATCATTGCTTCTTTTTGCCAAAGGCGCGTGACGCCGATGCCTGCCATGGCAGGGTACTGCGAGCCGGCCATCTCCCGCCAGATACGCCCGATCTCCCGGCCATTGGCCATGTAGTCGTCCACGTCCGTGAGGTAGATGGTGACGTTGACCAGGTCCTCGGGCTGCCCTCCGGCTTCCCGCAGGGTGGTGAGGACGTTCGAAAACGCCTGGGTGAACTGTTCGACGATGCCGCCGGGGACGATGTTCATGTCCTTGTCCAAGGCGGTCTGGCCGCCCAGGAAGACGGCGTTCCCGGCGAGAATGCCGTGGGCGAAGCCTGATGGTTTGGGCAATGACTCCGGGTTGATGGTCTTGTGCGCCATGCTGTTCCTCCTCGTTGTGGCAGCCGCAAAAATTTCTGAAAAGCCCCTGTGCAGATCAATTCCGCCGTGCTACGTTGAGCATATGTGACGATCGTAAAAAAGTCGACACATCACGTCTCGAAACCCCGAAGGGACAGAATCCATGAAACTTGCCACCCTGCGAACCTCCGGCGGACGTACGACGGCGGCACTCGCTACGGGCGACGACACCTACGTGGCGCTTCCGGCCAGTGACGTCGGTGCATTCCTTGGCCTCGAAAACTGGCGGGCCCTAGCGGAATCCGCGGAGGGGGAAGCCATGACGGCACCCGACTTCGCAGCGCTTCTTCCCCATGCGGGCAAGGTGATCTGCTGCGGGCTCAACTATGGCGACCACATCCAGGAGATGGGCCGGGAGCTTCCCGAGTACCCCACGCTGTTCGCCAAGTACGCGGACACGCTCCTGGGTGCAAACGACGCCGTGGAGATCCGCGGCAGCGGCCGCGTCGACTGGGAAGCCGAGCTCGCCGTCGTCGTCGGTTCTGAGCTGTACCAGGCCGACGTTGACCAGGCACGCGAAGCGATCGCCGGGTACACGGTGGCCAACGACGTGTCCATGCGCGACTGGCAGAGCCGGACGCTGCAGTGGTTCCAAGGCAAGGCCTGGGACGCCACCACTCCCGTGGGGCCCGTCATGGTCACCCCGGACGAGACCGGTGAAGAATTCCAGGTCCGCGGGTACGTCAACGGAGAGCTGGTGCAGGACGGCAACACCCGGACGCTCGTTTTCGGTCCCGCGCAGCTGCTGTCCTACATTTCCCAATTCACCGTCCTTCGCCCCGGCGACCTCGTCCTCACCGGGACACCAGGGGGAGTGGGCATGGGCATGAACCCGCCGCGCTTCCTGCAGGACGGGGACACCCTGGTCACCGAAATCGACGGGATCGGACGGCTGGAGAACACGTTCCGCATCCACGCGCCCGTCCCTGCAACAGCCTGAACTGCAACAGCCTGAATCCCAGAAGCTTGTAAAGAACCCAGAAGGAGAACTCCATGAGCCAGGCCACCACCGACTACCGCCTCGAAGGCGACAACTCCATCTACGCCCAGGCGGACGGCAAGGTAGTTCCTGTCGTCACCCGCGCGGGAGAAGAGGACACCAACACGGCCCAGTCCGGTGACTGCATCCGTGTTTCGGGCGTCAGCATCCAGCACACCCCGGCAACCAAGATCTGGTTCGGCCAGGTGTCCAACGTTCCCGGTTACCGTTCCCTCCCGCACCACCACGGCGAAGCGGAAACGGGCGGCTACGTCCTCCGCGGCCACGGCCGGATCTACTTCGGCGAAAACTACTCAGAGTTCATCGACATGAAGGCCGGCGACTGGGTCTTCGTGCCCCCGTTCATGCCCCACGTGGAGGCGAACATGTCGGTCACCGAGGAACTTGTGTGGCTGACCGCCCGCACTCCGGAAAACCTCGTGGTCAACCTCGACGACGTCCCGGACGAGACCCTCGCCGACTACCGCCGGGCATAACCATGATCACGGGAACCCTGACGTCGGAAACCTTCCTCCGCGCCGTAGACCTCACCGCTACGGACGCGCAGGTCTTCGATGAAGCCTACGAGGCAACCACCCAGTACGTGCCGTGGCCCAAGGCCTATGGCGGGGACATGGTTGCCCAGGCCGCAGCCGCAATGATGCGCTCGGTGGACGCTGACCGGCAGTTGCATTCCATGCACAGCTATTTCATGCGGCCCGTGGATATCGGTTCCACCGTCCGGTACGAGGTGGAACGGCTGCGGGACGGCCGCGGTTACTCCACCCGAACCGTGCGGGGTTTCCAGAACGGCAAGCCGGTCTATGCTGCCATGGGATCGTTCCAGGTCCCCGAAGACGGACCCGGGTTCCAGCCCGAGGCGCCTGCCGCCGTCGAGCCTGAATCGCTGCGCACAGCCGAAGATGCGCTGGCAGGCGTGGAAGGCAAGGCAGCCGAGTACTGGGCAACCGGGCGCAGCTTCGACATGCGACACATTCCCGGTCCGCTGTACGTCCAGCTGGAAGGCGGCACCGCTCCGCAGCAGGCGATCTGGGTGAAGGCGTTCGATGCCTTGCCCGACGACCCGAACCTCCAGCGCACCGCCCTCGCGTACGTCTGCGACTACACCATCCTGGAACCGCTTCTCCGGGTCAACGGCCTCAACTGGTCCAGCCCCGGACTCGCCACCGCCAGCCTTGACCACTCCATGTGGTTCCACCGCGACGGACGCGTGGACGACTGGGTGCTCTACGCCCAGGAAGCCGTCTCCGGCCAAAGCAACCGCGGCCTCGCCATGGGCCGCTTCTTTGACCGCCAAGGGCGGCTCCTGGCCACCGTCGCCCAGGAAGGCATGATCCGCGCGGGCGCGTAATAAGCCCCCGCACCACCAACCCCAGCCCCAACGACGCACCACTGAAAGGAACGGCCATGAGCATGTTGCCATCGGCCCACGTGGACACGTTCACCCGCGACCACCTGCCGTCCGCCAATACCTGGCCGGCGTTCGAATTCACCCTCCCCGAACTGAACTACCCGGAACGGCTCAACGCCGCGGCCGTACTGATCGACGACGCCGTCGCCCGGTACGGTGCCGGGCGGCCGGCGCTCCGTACCCCCGACGGCGAAGTCTGGACCTACGGCGAGCTGCAGACCCACGCCAACCAAGTGGCCCAGGTGCTCACGGAGGACCTCGGTGTGGTCCCCGGCAACCGGGTGCTCCTGCGCGGACCCAACAACCCGTGGATCGTCGCGGCCTGGCTCGGTGTCTTGAAGGCCGGCGCCGTGGTGGTCACCACCATGCCCATGCTGCGCTCCACCGAGGTGGCCACGATTATCGGGCTCACCAAACCGGTGGTCGCCATCTCGGATCACCGGTTCGTGGACGAACTCGCGGTCGCGGCAGGGGAGGACGTCACCGTCCTGACCTACGGTGCTGAAACGGAAACGCACGACGACGGCGACCTCACCTCCCGCTGCTTGCGCAAGAGCGGGGAGTTCACCGCAGTGGACACCGCGTCGGACGACGTTGCCCTGCTGGGACCGACGTCCGGCACCACGGGCGTGCCCAAGGTGACCATGCATTTCCACCGGGACATCCTGGCCAACGCGGACACCTTCGCCCGGTACATCCTGGAGCCTACCGAGGATGACGTGTTCGCCGGCTCGCCTCCGCTGGCTTTCACTTTCGGCCTCGGCGGACTCGTGGTCTTCCCGCTGCGGTTCGGCGCGTCGGCCCTGCTGACCGAGAAAGCCGGGCCCGTCGAACTGGCCGAGCGTGCAGCAGAGGCCGGTGCAACCGTCCTGTTCACCGCCCCCACCGCGTACCGTGCGATCCTCAAGGAGAACCGCGGCGACCTCCTGAAGAGCCTCCGGGTTGCCGTCTCCGCGGGGGAGCACCTGTCCAAGGAAACCTGGGAAGCCGTTCACGAGGCCACCGGCCTGCGCCTGGTCAACGGAATCGGTGCCACGGAAATGCTGCACGTTTTCATCTCCGCGGCCGGGGACGATATCCGCCCCGGCACCACGGGCAAAGCCGTACCGGGCTACCGGGCCACCATCCTGGACCAAGAGGGTAAGGAACTTGGCCCCGGCCAGACCGGTCGCCTTGCCATCATCGGCCCCACGGGTTGCCGGTACCTGGACGATCCGCGGCAGCTGAACTACGTGGTGAACGGCTGGAACGTCACGGGGGACACGTTCTCCATGGACGAGGACGGGTACTTCACCTACCAGGCACGCTCGGACAACATGATCGTCTCCTCCGGGTACAACATCGGCGGCCCCGAGGTTGAAGCAGCCATTGACCAGCACCCTGACGTTGTCGAGAACGCAGTCATCGGCATCCCGGATGAGCAGCGGGGCAGCATCGTCTGCGCGTTCGTTGTGCTGCGTGAAGGCGTCACCGGCGACGCCGGCAAGCGCAAGGAAATCCAGGACTTCGTCAAGCGCACCATCGCCCCTTACAAGTACCCGCGCGACGTCCGGTTCGTGACCGAACTGCCGCGGAACCCCAGTGGAAAGCTGCAGCACTTCAAGTTGCGCGATCGCGTCCGTGCAGAGGACGCCTCAGGGGTTTCCACCGCGGGGAACACCCAACAACTCACCGCCGCAGGCCAGAGCCAGGCGTAGAAGGAGCAAACACCATGAAGATCGCAATCGTCGGAGGCGGCCCGGGCGGCCTGTACTTCGCAGCATTGATGAAGCAACTGGATCCGTCCCATGACATCACCCTCTGGGAACGGAACGCCGCGTCCGACACCTTCGGGTTCGGCGTCGTATTCTCTGATGAAACCTTGGGCGGAATCGGCAACGCAGACCCAGTGGTGGCCGAGTACATGAGCCGCCGGTTCGCCCGCTGGTCCGACATCGACATCCACTTCCGCGGCGAAATGATCACCGTGGGCGGCCAGGGTTTCGCCGCCATGAGCCGCAAGGAACTGCTGGAACTGCTCCAGCGCCGCTGCATCGAACTCGACGTCGACGTCCGCTTCAGCACCATGGCGCCCGTCATCGAGGAGCTCGAGGCCAACTACGACCTGGTGCTGGCCGCCGATGGCGTCAACTCCCAGATCCGCGCCAAGTACGCTGACGCGTTCGGCCCGGACCTGGACCCCCGCACCAATAAATACATGTGGCTCGGCACGGACCAGGTGTTTGAGGCCTTCAAGTTCTTCGTGAAGGAGACCGAGTGGGGCGTCATGCAGATCCACGGGTACCCGTACTCCGATGAAGGCTCCACGTTCATTGTCGAGATGCATGAGGACGTCTGGCACGCCGCGGGCTTCGATCAGACCGCCAACGAGGTCTTCCCTCCGGGTGTTTCCGATGAGAAGGCCATCGCCAAGATCCGTGAGATCTTCGCCGAGGAACTCGCCGGCTACGAGGTCCTTTCCAACAACTCCAAGTGGCTGAACTTCAACACGGTCCGCAACCAGAGCTGGCGCAAGGGCAACGTGGTCCTGGTGGGCGATGCCGCCCACACGGCGCACTTCTCCATTGGCTCCGGCACCAAGCTGGCCATGGAGGACTCCCTCGCCCTGGCTGCCTGCCTCCACGAGCACCCCACGGTGGCAGAGGCACTGGAGGCCTACGAAACCGAGCGGCGACCCGTGGTCGCTTCCACGCAGCGTGCCGCGCAGGCTTCGCTGGAGTGGTTCGAACGCATCGGCCAGTACAAGGACCAGGACCCGACGCAGTTCGCCTTCAACCTGCTCACCCGCAGCCGGCGCATCACCCAGGAAAACCTGCGCCTGCGCGATCCTGAGTTTGCCGACGCCGTGGACCGCAACTTCGCAGAGTCCCAGGGGCTCACCGACGTCGCCCCGGCCATGTTCCAGCCGTTCCGTATTGGCGAACTCGAACTGAAGAACCGCATCGTCGTCTCCCCGATGGACATGTACTCCGCCACGGACGGCATCCCCGGCGATTTCCACAAGGTCCACCTCGGCTCCAAGGCCCTGGGCGGCGCCGGACTGGTCATGACCGAAATGGTGTGCGTCTCCGAAACCGGCCGCATCACCCCGGGCTGCAGCGGCCTGTACACCGACGAGCAACGGGACAGCTGGAAGGAAATCGTCGACTTCGTCCACGCCCGCTCCACCGCCAAAATCGGCGCCCAGCTGGGACACTCCGGCCGCAAGGGCTCCACCAAGCTCATGTGGGAGGGCATCGACCAGCCGCTCGAGTCCGGCAACTGGACCGCCGTCGGGCCGTCCGCCCTGCCGTACGGCCCCGACAACCAGACCCCGGTGGAACTGGACCGTGCCGGGATGGACGCCATCAAGGCCGAGTTCGTCGCTGCCACGCAGCGGGCCGACGAAGCCGGCTTCGACCTCCTGGAGATCCACGCAGCCCACGGCTACCTGCTCTCCTCCTTCCTGTCGCCCGTTTCCAACCAGCGCACCGACGAATACGGCGGCAGCCTGGAAAACCGGCTGCGGTTCCCGCTGGAAGTATTCGACGCCGTTCGCGCGGCGTGGCCTGCCGGCAAGCCTTTGACCGTGCGCATCTCCGCCACCGACTGGATCGAGGGCGGCAACACCTCCGACGATTCGGTGGAGATCGCCCGGGCCTTCGTTGCCCACGGTGCTGCCGGCCTGGACATCTCCACCGGCCAGGTGGCCAAGGAAGAAAAGCCCGCCTTCGGACGCAGCTACCAGACCCCGTTCGCCGACCGTATCCGGCAGGAAGTCGCCGCTCCGGCAGGCGTGGCAGTGATCGCCGTCGGCGCCATTTCCAGCTACGACGACGTGAACTCGATCCTGCTTGCGGGCCGAGCCGACCTCATCGCCCTTGGCCGCACGCACCTGTACGATCCCCAATGGACCCTGCACGCAGCAGCCGAGCAGGAATACCAAGGCCCCGGCGCCCAGTGGATTCCGCAATTCCGCGCCGGACGCCGCAAGCCACCGAGCTCACGCACCGATGCCGTACGTCCCCGCCTATCTCTCTTGAAGGAGCCCGATGCCCAAGAAACCACCAGCCACCTCCGCTGGACGCCCGCTTCCGCTGCAGCATCGGTCCTGGTGAAGTAGCCATGGCCGCCGCCCCCGTCAACACCTGGAACGTGCCCAAGCGCACCACAGGCGTAGTGCTCTTCTGCTGCTGGCTGGCGATCCTCGCCGAAGGCTACGACGTCGGCGTGCTGGGAGCTGTCCTCCCGGCACTGGCCGAATACAAGGAATGGAACCTTTCCCCGCTGGCATTGGGCGGCTTGGGTTCCTACGCCCTGATCGGCATGCTGATCGGCGCCTTGTTCATCGGCACCCTGAGCGATCTGGTGGGCCGCAAGAAGATGCTGCTCGCCTCCATGATCATCTTCACCGTCACCCAGGCAGGTGCCGCCTGGGCACCGACTCCGGAACTCTTCGGGTTCTTCCGCCTGGTCGGAGGGCTCGGCATGGGCGGCGTGATTCCCGTTGCCGCAGCCTTGACCATCGAATACTCGGCACCCAACAAGCGCTCCTACAACTACGGCCTCATGTACTCGGGCTACTCGCTGGGGATCGTGGCCGCTGCGCTTGCCGCGCTCCTCGTCCTCCCCATGGGTGGTTGGCGGATGGTCATCGCGATCGGCGCTGCCCCTGTGGTGCTGCTGCCGGTGATCTGGAAGTTCCTGCCGGAATCGCTGGAGTACCTGGAGTCCAAGGGTCGCGGATCCGAGGCAAAAGCCCTGGCCGCCAAACTGGGGATCACCGATTACAAGCCCGTCGTCCCGGTGGCACCCACTGCCGCCCAGGCCGCCGACCCGTGGTGGAAGACGATCACCACCATGTTCTCCATGCGGTACCTCCGCTCCACGGTGTTCTTCTGGATTTCGCTGTTCTGTGGCCTGCTTTTGGTCTACGGCCTGAACACCTGGCTTCCGAGCATCATGAAGAAGGCCGGCTACGACCTCGGTTCCTCCCTGACCTTCCTCCTGGTCTTCAGCCTCGCCTCGGCAATCGGCGGCCTTCTCCTGGGCCGGGCTGCGGACAAGTACGGCAAGAAGCTGATCCTGGTGGTCTTCTACATCCTCGGTGGCCTGGGCATCATGCTCCTGGTGTTCCCCAACACCATGGTGGTGAACCTGCTGTTCGTGGCCTTCGCCGGCATCGGCTCCATCTCCACGTCGCTGGTCCTCACCGGTTACATCGCCGACTACTACCCGGCGAAGGTCCGCGGTACGGCCACGGGCTGGGCCCTCAGCTTCGCCCGTCTCGGTGCCATCTCCGGACCATTGATCGGTGGCTGGATTGCCGGGTCGAAACTTCCCTTTGAAGCCAACTTCGCCATCTTCGCAGGTATCGCGGTCCTGGCGGCGGTCGCCGTTGCACTGATTCCCAAGCCGCAGCCGGAGCAGCCCGTGGCCGCGGAGGACCCGGACGGCCGAAATGCCGCAATCGGTGCCCGATAAAGCGCGCCTGGTCCGCGAAGACACCTACGTGGAAGGGGGACCGGAGGCAAAGGTAGAGCGCATCGTCGAATGGGTGGACACCGATGCCTCCGGCCACCAACACAACTCGGCCGTCCTGCGCTGGGTGGAGTCCGCCGAGGCTGAGTTGTTCCGGAATCTCGACCTCCCGGAGTACTTTCCCAGTGCACCCCGGGTCCAACAGGTCATCAACTACAAAGCGAAACTGTGGTTCGGGCAGCGCGTGACCGCAACAGTGCGGATTGCGGCCCTGGGCCGGACCTCCATGACCATGGAGTTCGAAGTCCGTGGGCATTCCGCCGGTGCGGCAGGGGACGCGGGGGAGGTTGCCGCCTTCGGCTCCGTCACCACCGCGCACGTCCCGCCCGGCGCCACTTCGGCCCAACCCTGGCCGGAACACTTCGTTGCTGCGGTCAGGGCCGGAGCGTAACAATTCCGGGAAGCTGAACCGGCAAAAAGCCCGACGTCGGCACCCAACCCGGGTGCCGACGTCGGGCTTTTCCCCATTACCGGGCAGGCCCCCGACGCAACAAGTCATGTCCGCTTCATGACGTATGCGTTAAGTTGCGCTGATCACATGAGTTTGCTTCCGGGGGCTTGGTCCCCACAGTCTTGCATCACCCTATTTTTCAGCGCTTGTCAGCGCGTGCCCAACGAAGGACACCATTTATGACTGACGTTCTCTGGTTTTCTGATCTTGGCTTGTCCGACCTTGACCAGGTTGGCGGCAAAAATGCTTCCCTCGGCGAAATGGTTCGCAACCTCGCCTCCGCGGGAGTAAAAGTTCCGGACGGTTTTGCCACGACGGCGGACGCTTACCGGCGTTTCCTCAGCGAATCCGGCCTGGACGGCAGGATCGAGGCCATCATTGCGGGGCTGGACAGCGGCGACGTGGCCGCTTTGGCCCGCGTTGGCCAGCAGATCCGTGACTTGATCCGTGAAACACCGTTCCCGGCCGGTTTCGAAGAAGAAATCCGCGCCGCATACCACCGCCTGACCGCAGAGCATGGCGACGATGTGTCCTGGGCTGTGCGCTCGTCCGCCACGGCCGAAGACCTTCCCGACGCCTCCTTTGCCGGCCAGCAGGAAACCTTCCTTAACATCCGGGGCATTGAGAACATCCTGGTTGCCATCAAGGATGTTTTCGCTTCGCTGTACAACGACCGCGCGATTGCCTACCGCGTCCACCACGGGTTCACCCACTCGGAAGTGGCGTTGTCGGCCGGCGTGCAGCGCATGGTCCGTTCGGACGTCGGGGCATCCGGCGTGATGTTCACCATGGACACCGAATCCGGGTTCAATGACGCCGTGTTCGTTACCTCGTCCTACGGACTTGGTGAGGCCGTGGTTCAGGGCGCCGTGAACCCGGATGAGTTCTATGTCTACAAGCCTGCCCTTGCTGCGGGCCGGCCGGCCGTGCTGAAGCGCGGCCTGGGTGACAAGGCCATCCAGATGGTCTACACCGAATCCCGCGAGGTTGGCAGGACCGTGGACTTCATCCCCGTCCAGCCGGACCTGCGGAGCAAGTTCAGCCTGAACGACGCCGAAGCTGAGCAGTTGGCCCGGCACGCCATGGCCATCGAGGCGCACTACGGACGCCCCATGGACATCGAGTGGGGCAAGGACGGCGTGGACGGGGAGCTCTACATCCTGCAGGCCCGCCCGGAAACGGTGGAGTCCCGCAAAGCGGCCGGTTCCGTCTCCCGCTACACCCTCGCCGAGCGTTCCACCGTGCTGGTGGAAGGCCGCGCCATTGGCCAGCGGATAGGTGCAGGGCAAGTGCGCGTCCTGTCCTCCATCGACCAGATGGCATCCTTCCAGGAGGGCGACGTCCTGGTAGCAAACATGACCGACCCAGACTGGGAACCGATCATGAAGAAAGCCGCCGCGATCGTCACGGACCGTGGCGGGCGCACATGCCACGCCGCCATCATCGCCCGCGAACTGGGCATCCCCGCCGTCGTCGGAACCGGGTACGCATCCCAGATCCTCAAGGACGGCACACCGGTCACGGTGTCCTGCGCCGAAGGTGAAGCCGGCCTGGTGTACGAAGGTCTGCTCGAGTACACCCTCCAGGAAACGTCCCTGGAGACCATGCCCGAGGCGCCCGTGAAGATCATGATGAACGTCGGTACCCCGGAGCAGGCGTTCAGCTTCGCCCGGCTCCCGCACCACGGTGTGGGCCTGGCCCGGTTGGAGTTCATCATCAACCGCCAGATCGGCATCCACCCCAACGCCCTGCTGGCCGTTGCCGGGGACATTGCGCGCCCGGCGTCCCTGGATGATTTCACCGTCAGGCAGATCCGCGAGAAGATCGCGGCCTACGACGGACCGCGGGACTACTACGTGCGTCGCCTGGCCGAAGGTATCTCCACGATCGCCGCCGCGTTCGCGCCGGAAACAGTGATCATCCGGCTCTCGGACTTCAAGTCCAACGAGTACGCCAACCTGATCGGCGGCCCGGCGTTCGAACCCGAGGAAGAGAACCCGATGATCGGGTACCGGGGCGCTTCCCGGTACTTGTCGGAGTCCTTCCGGCAGGCGTTCGAGCTCGAGTGCGAGGCCCTCAAGTACGTGCGGAACCAGATGGGCCTGAGCAACATCAAGCTCATGGTTCCTTTCGTGCGGACCTTGGACGAAGCCCGCGGCGTCATCGACCTGCTGGCGGAGAACGGGCTGCGCCGCGGCGAGAACGGGCTGGAGATCGTGATGATGTGCGAACTTCCCGCCAACGCGCTCCTGGCCGATGAGTTCCTGGAGTACTTCGACGGGTTCTCCATCGGTTCCAACGACCTCACCCAGCTCACCCTGGGCCTGGACCGCGACTCAGCCCTGGTGGCCGATGGCTTCGATGAGCGGAACCCCGCTGTCACCAAGCTCCTGGAAATGGCCATCAGCGCCTGCCGCGCCAAGGGGCGGTACGTGGGCATCTGCGGCCAGGGCCCCAGCGACCACCCGGACTTCGCGGAGTGGCTGCTGGCGCAGGGAATCAGCTCGATCTCCCTGAACCCTGACGCCGTCACCGAAACGTGGCTGCGCCTGGCACGCACGGGTAACCGCGCGGCGCTGTAGATGACGGACACGCATGCCGTGGGAGCGGGCTCCGCGCCCGCTCCCACGGTGTTCTTTCTCTCCGACAGCACCGGCATCACCGCCGAGACCCTCGGTAACACGCTGTTGACGCAGTTCCCGGCGCACAGGCTGGAACGCCGGACCATCCCGTTCATCACCACGGTTGAACAGGCCCGCGCGGTGGTCCACGGCATCAACCGGGTGGCGGCTTCGGGCACCCGGCCGCTGGTTTTCTCGACGACGGTCAATCCGGAGGTGCGTGCTGTCCTCGCCCAGAGCGCAGGGCGATTCTTCGACCTCTTCGACGCGCACATCGGCCAACTGGAAGACGCGTTGGGCACTGCCGCCAGCGGCGCTCCCGGGCAAGCGCACGGCGTCGGGGACGCTGTTCGCTACCAGTCCCGCATGGCCGCGGTCGAGTACGCGATAGAGCACGACGACGGCCAGTCCCTGCGGGCCCTGGAGCGTGCCGAGCTGATCCTCATAGCGCCTTCGCGTTGCGGCAAGACCCCCACCACCATGTATCTGGCATTGCAGCACGGCATCCTCGCGGCGAACTTCCCCCTGGTGGAGGAAGACTTCGACACGATGTCGTTGCCCAAACCGTTGCTGGCGTTCGCGGACAAGTGCTTTGGCCTCACTTCCCAACCCGTACGGCTGAGCCAGATCCGCCAGGAGCGCCGCCCCGGCAGCAACTATGCCTCGCTGCAGCAATGCAGTTTTGAACTCCGGAACGCTGAGGACATGTATCGGGCGAACAACATCCCGTACGTGAACTCGGCCACGATGTCGGTGGAGGAAATCTCGGCCACGGTGCTCCAGCGGATGCAGCTGCATCACTGATCCGTCGGGGCGCTTACTCGGCGAGCTGACGTGGGGAGCTGACCTGCCACCAAGACTGCTCCGCGCCGCGTGGCTCCATTGCGGTGCCGGCAGGGGACCCCTAGGGTAGTAAGGAAGCTTAGCTTTTTAGCTGGGCTGCCGGCTTTGCCACATACCCAAGGAGAACCCATCGTGCCAAACGAAGACAACGTCCGGATTCCCGGCGCTCCGTCAAGTGAGCCCGCAAGCGTGGAAGAGCCAGCCGGTCCCCGTGAACCATTGCCGCCCAAGCCTGATCAGCAGGCCCCCGAGGCTGTCTCGCCCACGGGTAGCCCCACAGGTGCGCCGGCAAACGCCCGGGCCCAGTCCGGCCAGTACCTGACAACTGCCCAAGGGCTGAGGCTCGCCGACACGGACCACTCACTCAAAGCGGGTTCACGCGGGCCCACCCTGCTGCAGGACCACCATCTGCGCGAAAAGATCACGCACTTCGACCACGAACGGATCCCGGAGCGCGTAGTCCATGCCCGTGGAGCCGGCGCACACGGCGTCTTCCGTTCTTACGGCACGGCCTCGAAGGTGACCAAGGCCGGCTTCCTGGCTGCCGACGTCGAAACGCCGGTCTTCGTGCGGTTTTCCACCGTACTGGGTTCACGGGGTTCGGCGGATACTGTCCGCGACACCCGCGGATTCTCGACGAAGTTCTATACGGATGAGGGCACGTACGACCTCGTAGGCAACAACATCCCCGTCTTCTTCATACAGGACGGCATCAAGTTCCCGGACATCGTGCACGCTGCCAAGCCCCACCCTGACCGGGAGATCCCGCAGGCCCAGAGTGCCCATGACACCTTCTGGGACTTCGTGTCACTGCACACCGAAGCCCAGGCCCACACCCTGTGGAACATGTCCGACCGGGGCATCCCGCGGTCCTACCGGACCATGGAGGGATTCGGTGTCCACACCTTCCGGTTGGTGAACGCAGACGGCGAAACCACGCTGGTCAAGTTCCACTGGAAGCCCAAGCAGGGTGTCCATTCACTGGCCTGGGAGGAAGCCCAGATCATCAACGGCATGGACCCCGACTTCCATCGCCGGGACCTGGCCGACGCCATTGAGGCGGGTGCCTATCCCCAGTGGGAACTGGGCATCCAGGCGTTCCCGGACACCGAGGACCAAATGTTCGAGGGCATCGACCTCCTGGACCCCACCAAGTTCATCCCGGAGGAACTCGCCCCGGTCCAGCCGATCGGCCTGATGACCCTGAACGCCAATCCCACCAACTACTTTGCCGAGACGGAGCAGGTCGCCTTCCACCCGGGACATCTGGTGCCGGGTATCGATGTGACGAATGATCCGCTGCTCCAAGTGCGGCTCTTCTCCTACCTGGACACCCAGATCTCCAGGCTGGGCGGGCCGAACTTCGCGCAGCTGCCCATCAACCGGCCGCACGCTCCGGTCAACGACATGCTCCGTGACGGGATGCACCAGACGGCGGTCCACTCCGGCGTGGCTCCTTACCACCCGAACTCACTCGATGGCGGATGCCCGTTCATGGCGGGGCAGGACGTCGGGGCGTTCGTGGAGGTTCCCGAAGAAATCGCTGAGGCCATCAAGGAGCGCCGCAACCCTGCATCCTTTGATGACCACTACAGCCAGGCCCGGTTGTTCTTCCGGAGCATGACACCGGTGGAGCAGGACCACATCATCCAGGCCTACACTTTCGAGCTCGGCAAATGCTATGAAGCTGCTGTCCGGGAGCGGCAATTGATGGCGTTGGCCAACATCGACGCCGGACTGTGCGAGGCCGTCGCCAAAGGCCTTGGCATGCCGGTTCCCGGCGCCACGGTGGATGTCCCCGACTCCGAGCCCAGCCCGGCGCTGTCCCAGTTGGGCGGCACATGGCCCGTCGCAGGCCGCGTAGTGGGGATTGTGGCCGACGCAGGCAGCGATCTTTCGTTGGTGGCTGCGGCCCGTGAAGCGCTGGAATCAGAGGGCATCGTACCGTTGCTTGTTGCGCCGGTGGGTGGCCACCTCCAAGCGGACGACGGTCCTGCCTTGACGGTCCAGCGGACTTATCTGACGGCGCGGTCCACCGAGTTCGACGCCCTCGTCCTGGTAGGCGGAGCTTCGCCGGCTCCGGACGCCATGCCCGCTCGGGACGCCAAGGCGGGGGAGCCCGGAGCCACGGTGGACCCCCGCGTCGTGCTTATGGCCTCGGAAGCCTTCCGCCACGGCAAGGCAATCGGTGCGTGGGGTTCGGGAGCTTCCTGCCTCGATGCTGCGGGCATACCCCAGGACGCTCCGGGGATCGTGGCCGGGGATGACCCGGGCGCAGTGATCCCTGCCCTCCAGGAGCTCTTGTCCACGCACAGGGCCTGGGAGCGGTTCCCGGCTGCGGGAGCGTCAGCCTAGCGTCCGCCTGCCTCCAGGGGAGTCACGACGGCGGGTGGTTGCCATATCGGCGACCACCCGCCGTCGGCATTAGGTGAATCGCGACGTCAAACCCTACTCACTCCGGGGTTCAAGCACTAGGCTCAACGCCATGGAGAACACTGCTTCAGTACAAGACACCAAAGAGCTCAGCGTCCATGACTGCTGGAAGTACCTGCAATCCACATCGGTCTGCAGGATCGGCCTTGTCATCGATGGAAACCCCGAGATCTTCCCCCTTAACTTCGTCTCCAATTACGGAACGATCATTTTCCGCATCGGGGAAGGCACCAAGGAGGCCGCTCTACGGGGCGGGTCGCGCGTGGCACTTGAGGCAGACGGTTTCAACAGCTACGGAACCATTGCCTGGAGCGTGATCGTCAAGGGCAATGCCGAGTTCGTTTCGGACCCGAACGAGATCCAGGAAGCCGTGGACTCGGGACTTTCCCCCTGGCAACCGGGCAGCAAGGACATCCTGGTGAGGGTGACGCCGTCGGACATCAGCGGCCGCAGGTTCGTCATCAACCCGCCCAGCCAATGGCGGCCGAATGTTGATCCGGAGACCTTGCCGGAGGAACAGCGGTCCTAGGTCACAACATCCGGTCCGGTGGCGGGGCATGCGCCCCGCCACCGGCGGCTGCTAGCGAATGAACTTCTCCGCAAGCCCCTCCGAAGCCCGGGCCAGGATCGAGACGTCGGCGCCTACCAGCACGAACGAGGCGCCGGCGTCGAGGTAGGACCTTGCGGTTGCTTCGTTGAAGGCGTTCACGCCGGCCGGTTTGCCCGCCGCTTTGGCGGCTTCAAGGCAATGCTCGACGACGGCCCTCACCAAGGGATTCTCCTGCTGTCCCAACAGGCCCATCGAGGCGGCGAGGTCGGAGGGGCCAAGGAAGATCCCGTCTACCCCGTCCACGGCGAGGATTTCTTCGACGGCGGATGCTGCCGCCTCGGATTCGATCTGGACCGTCAGGCTGATGCTGTCCGAAGCGGTGGCGAGGTAGTCCGGGATGCGGTTCCAGCGCGCCGAGCGGGCCAGTGCGGACCCGACGCCCCGGACCCCGTGCGGCGGGTAACGGACGGCGGCCACCGCGGCGGCTGCTTCGAAAGCGGAGTTGACCATGGGAATCATGAGGTTCTGCACGCCAAGGTCCAGGTATTGCTTAATCACCACGGTGTCATTGACCGGTGGCCGGACCATGACCTGGATCGGGTAGCCGCTGGTGGCGTGGAGCTGGGCAAGAATTGATTCGAGGCCGTTGGGGCTGTGTTCGGCGTCGATCAGGAGCCAGTCCAAGCCGGAGCCGGCGCAGATTTCGGCCACCAACGGGCTGCCCGAACACACCCACATTCCCACCAGGGGGCGGTCCGAGTCCTCCAGGACTGTGTAGAACCGGGGGTCTAGCTGAAGTGGCATGTCACAACTCCCAGGGGTCCGTAGTCGGCGTGGACGGTATCGCCTTTGTACACCCACAGGGGGCGGGTGAAGGAGCCGGCGAGGATGATGTCCCCGGCTTTCATGGAGTCGCCGTGGGCTGCGATCTTGTTGGCCAGCCAGTGGACCCCGTTGGCCGGGTGGTCCAGCACCCCGGCCGCGACTCCGGTCTCTTCCACGGTTTGGTTCTTGTAGAGGATGGCCGAGACCCAGCGAAGGTCGACGGCGTCGGGCTTCACGGGGCGCCCGCCGATGACCATGGCGCCCATCGCGGCGTTGTCCGAGATCGTGTCCACGATGGTCCGGCCCTCCATTTCGATCCTGGAGTCCAGGATCTCCAAGGCAGGAACCACGTAGTCGGTGGCGTTGAGGACATCGAAGATGGTGCAGCCGAGTCCCTTGAGGCCGTCCTTGAGCACGAACGCAAGTTCCACCTCCACCCTCGGGTGGGTGTACCGGTCCCATTCCACGGAGCAGCCGGTTTCGAAGACCATGTCATCGAAGATCGCTCCGTAGTCCGGTTCGGTGATGCCGGTGGCAGCCTGCATGGCCTTGGACGTCAGGCCGATCTTCCGTCCTACCAGCGTGCGGCCGGCTTCCTCGTTGCGTTGCTGCCACAGCTTCTGCACGGCGTAGGAATCCTCCACCGTCATCTCCGGATAGCGCGCGGTCAGGCGTGGGACCGGTTTGCGGTTCCGGCCCGCCTCGAGGAGTTCGTCGGCAATGGCTTCGATTGTCCGGGCATCCAACATTCTCAGACCTGCGCTCCCAATTTGAATCCTGCGGCTCCGGTGGCCTCGTCTGGTCGCGTGTAGGAGAAACCATCGGCCCCGACCGTCACTGCCATTTCGGACTTCTCTTCGCGCTCGATGACCGGCTGCGGATTGCCGTCCAGGTCCAGGACCAGGGAGGCTTCGGTGTACCAGGACGGGACCACGGGGTTGCCCCACCAGTCGCGGCGTTGGTTGTCGTGCACGTCCCAGGTGACGGTGGGGTTGTCAGGATCGCCGGTGTAGTAGTCCTGGGTGTAGATCTCCACGCGGTGGCCGTCCGGGTCCAGGATGTAGAGGTAGAACGCGTTGGACACACCGTGGCGGCCGGGGCCGCGTTCGATCCGGTCACTGATACGCAGGGCACCCATCTTGTCGCAGATCTGGATGATGTTGTGCTTCTCGTGGGTGGAGAACGCGATGTGGTGCAGGCGGGGTCCGTTGCCGCCGGTCAGGGCGGTGTCGTGCACGGTCTGCTTCCGGTGCATCCACGCCGCGTACGTGACGCCGTCGGAATCCTTAATGTCTTCGGAGACCCGGAAGCCAAGGTCCTCCAGGTACTTGCGGCCGCGGGGAACATCCGGGGTGACCTGGTTGAAGTGGTCCAGGCGGACCAGCTCACCCGCGGAGTACAGGTCGTAGCGTTGGGTGAGGCGTTCGACGTGCTCAACCTCGTAGAAGAACTCGTACGGGAAGCCCAAGGGATCCTCCACGCGGACGGAATCGCCCACGCCCTTGGTGAAGCCTTCCTTGCGGCGCTCCACGCGGCAGCCGAGTTCACGGTAGTAGGCCTCGGCGGCATCCACCTCGGCGGGGGACTTCACCCGGTAGGCGAACGCGGCAGCCGCGGCCACGGGGCCCTTGCGCAGGACCAGGTTGTGGTGGATGAACTCCTCGAAGGAACGCAAGTAGATGGTGTTCTCGTCTTCCTCGGTGACGTGGAGGCCAAGGAGGTCCACGTAGAACGCGCGGGACTTTTCCAGGTCCGTGACCACGAGTTCGAGGTAGGCGCAGCGGACGATGTCCGGAGCCGGAACAGCCGGGGTGGGGATGGGGCCGGTGAAGGGAGTAGTCATGATGGTCTTTCTTCGTCGAAAGGATGGTTGTGGGTACCCAACTGGGTCGCATTTGTGCGCGTTTTGGGGGCTGAAAACGCGCTCTATTGCGACCTGGTTGGGTGCTAGGCGCCGGACTTGGGCGTGTCGCCGAATTTGGGGGTGTGGACGGAGCCGAGGGTGATGTGCACGGCTTGCTGGTCGGTGTAGAAGTCGATCGAGCGGTAGCCGCCCTCGTGGCCCAGGCCGGAGGCTTTGACGCCGCCGAAGGGGGTGCGCAGGTCGCGGACGTTGTGGCTGTTGAGCCACACCATGCCGGCCTCGACGTTTTGGGAGAAGTTGTGCGCCCGGGTCAGGTTCTGGGTCCAGATGTAGGCCGCCAGGCCGTACTTGGTGTTGTTCGCCAGGGCGAGGGCCTCGTCGTCGTTCTCGAACGGGGTGATGGCCACGACGGGACCGAAGATTTCCTCCTGGAAGATCCGCGCGTCAGGAGCGACGTCGGCAAACACCGTGGGTGCGATGTAGTTGCCTTCGGGCAGGTGGTCGGGTCGGCCGCCGCCAGCCAGGAGCCGGCCTTCGGACTTGCCGATCTCCACGTACGATGCAACCTTCCGGTAGTGCTCGGGGTGGACCAGTGCGCCGACCTGAGTCTTGGGATCGTGGGGATCGCCCACCACGATGTTCTTGGCCCGGGCGGCGTACTTTTCGCAGAATTCGTCGTAGATGGCGCGTTCCACCAGGATCCGGGACCCGGCGGTGCAGCGTTCACCGTTGAGGGAGAACACGCCGAACAGGGCCGAATCGATCGCCGCATCGAGATCGGCGTCGGCGAACACCACGCACGGGGACTTGCCGCCGAGTTCCATGGACAGGCCCTTGAGGTTCTCTGCAGCGTTGCGGAAGATCGTCTGGCCGGTGGTGGTCTCGCCGGTAAAGGAGATCAGCGGAACATCCGGGTGCTTCACCAAAGCATCACCGGCTTCCTCGCCCAGGCCGTTGACCAGGTTGAACACACCGTCGGGCAGGCCGGCGTCCTTGAAAATCTGCGCCCACAGCGACGCGGACAATGGCGTGAACTCGGCGGGCTTCAGGACTACGGTGTTGCCGGTGGCCAGGGCCGGGGCGAGCTTCCACGACTCCAGCATGAACGGGGTGTTCCACGGCGTGATCAGGCCGGCGACCCCGATCGGTTTGCGGTTGACGTAGTTGATCTGGGAGCCGGGAACCTTCATCGCGTCGTCGAACTGGGCCACGATCAGGTCCGCGAAGAACCGGAAGTTCTCGGCAGCACGAAGCGCTTGGCCCTTGGCCTGGGTGATCGGAAGGCCGGTATCGAACGTCTCCAGTTCGGCGAGGCGGGCTTCCTGTGCCTCCACTGCGTCGGCGATCTTGTTGAGGACACGGGCACGCTCGCGGGGCTTCATCTTCGGCCACGGACCGTTCACAAACGCTTCGCGCGCTGCGGCGACGGCGAGGTCGATGTCTTCCTTCTGGCCCGCGGCGGCGGTGGCGTAGTTCTGGTTGGACACCGGGTCCAGCACATCGAAGGTCTTCCCGGAGACGGAGTCAACGAACTCGCCGTTGATGTAGTGCTGGATATGGGTGGGCAGGTCCTCGGGAACGTAGTGTTTGGTGGTTTCGGTGGAGGTCGTCATCGTTGAGTTCCTAACTGGATACGGCGTGGGCGAGGTAGGCGTCGAGGGTGGCGGCGCGGTGTTGGCGGGCAGCTTTTTCGATGGTGTCGGCGTCTGCTCCGGACTCGATGAGTTGGAGCAGGGCCTCGTGTTCACGCACCGATTCCTGGGCCCGGCCGGGCACGAACCGGAACGTGGATGAGCGCAGGGACGCCAGCCGGTTCCAGCCGCGGTGGACCAGGTCAAGAATGTGCGGGTTGGGGCAGTGCTCGAACAGGACGCTGTGGAAGTCCTGGTTCAGGGCGGTGAATCGGACGGGGTCGAAGTGTTCCAGGCACTCGCGCATCTCGGCATTCACTGCACGGGCGCGGGCGATCGTGGCCGGATCAATCAGAGGCGCGGACAGCGCGGTGGCCGCACCTTCCACGATGCTCAGGGTCTGCATCGTGTACAGGTACTCGGTGGGATCGATCCCGGAGACCGTCGCGCCGACGTTGCGTTCGAACTTCACCAGGCCTTCGGCCTCCAGCCGGCGGATGGCTTCGCGGACAGGGACCACGCTGAAGCCCAGGTCTTCGGCGATCTTGGCCAGGACCAGCCGGTAGCCGGGGGTGTAGGCGCCCTCCACGATCCGGGCCTTCACGGCCTCATACGCTTGCTGGGATTTGCTCCCGACGGCGGTTTCAGTCACCGTGGGCTCCTTCCGTGGCTTGCAGGGAAAGCCATTCGGCGTACCGGGCCTGCCACTCCTTGTTCATCGGGTAGAGGCCGTCCACGCTGTTGCCCTGCCTGACCATCTCGAAGATGAAGGTCTCTTCCTTCTCCTGGGTGATGCAGTCCTCCACCAGCTCTTCGGCAATGGCCGGCGGGATGACCAGGATGCCGTCGGCGTCGGCCACGATAATGTCGCCGGGCTGCACGGTGGCACCGCCGCAGGCGATGGTGATGTCGGTGTCCCAGGGAATGTGCCGCCGGCCCAGCACCGCAGGGTGCGGGTTGGCAAAGTAGGTGGGCATTTCCAGATCTGCCACGGCGGTGAAGTCGCGGACGCCGCCGTCGGTGATGATCGCTGCCGCGCCGCGGACCTGGGCGCGGAGGGCCAGGATGTCACCCACGGTGCCGGTGCCTTTCTCACCGCGCGCCTCCATCACCAGGATTTCGCCTTCATTGACGGAGTCGATGGCCTTCTTCTGGGCATTGAAGCCCCCGCCGTGGGTCTTGAACAGATCCTCACGGTTGGGCACGTAGCGCAGCGTCCGGGCCGAACCCACCACCTTGCGGTCCGGGCGGGTGGCCTGCAAGCCGTCGATGCTCACGTTGTTTAGGCCGCGCTTGCGAAGCTGCGACGCAAGGGTAGCGGTGGCAACCGATTCGAGCTTCGCCTTTAACGCCGGCGTCAGCACACTCGCGGCAGCCGCCGGCTCGGCAGGAGCCAGCCCGGCGGCTTCGCGGGAACCGTAGGCCTCTTCCCGCTGCGTGTCATCGGTCTTGGGGCCGGCACCAAAGTCCGCGAACGGCGTCGTACCTTCCGTCACCTTGGTGGTGAGGCGGCCGGTGCTGAAACCACCTCCGGTAACCTCAATTTCGACGACGTCCCCCGGGACAGCCACGGAAGCTCCAGCGGGGGTGCCGGTGAGGATGATGTCGCCCTCCTCGAGCGTCAGCAGCTGGGAGAGGTCCGCGACGAGCTGCGCGAACGGGAACAGCAGGTCCTCGGTGGTGTCGTCCTGGACCAGGTCACCGTTGTGCCAGGTGCGGATGCGCAGCTTGGAAGGGTCGACGGCGTCTGCCGGGATGAGCGCCGGGCCAACGGGCGTGAAGCCGTCACCGCCCTTGGAACGGAGGTTGGAACCCTTGTCCGCGTAGCGGAGGTCGTACACGCCGAGGTCGTTGGAAGCGGTGACGGCGGCAACGTGGCTCCACGCATCCTCCAAGCCAACGCGGCGGGCAGCTTTGCCGATCACCAGTGCGATCTCGCCCTCGTAACCGAGCAGCTCACAGCCGGCAGGGCGTTCAACGGTGCCGGGAGCATCGGGGGAACCCAAGGACAACGACGACGGCGGCTTCAGGAAGTAGGACGGTTGCGCCGGAGTCCGCCCACGCTGCGCAGCCCGGCTGGGGTAGTTGATGTGGACCGCAATCACCTTGCGCGCTGCCGCCAGGGTGTCCCATGTGACCTGTTCCAAGCCCACTCCTCATCGAGTATGAAATCGTATACGATCACTCTGGCTCATCTGAGGGAAGGTGTCAAGGGCCCATCGTGCTTACTATGGCTGGACACCCGGGTCCGCCTGAACGGGCGGTTGCCCTCCAGACGCAAGGAGCAGCCATGACGCTAAGCAAAGGCACGCACGTCGAATGGAACACGTCCCAGGGCACGACGCACGGGAAGATCGTCGAGAAGAAGACGTCCGACTTCGAACTCGAAGGCAACACGCACCGGGCCAGCGAGGAGGAGCCGCAATACATCGTGGAGTCGGACAAGACCGGCGCCCGTGCGGCGCATAAAGCCTCGGCCCTGACTGAGAAGAAGTAGCGCTGGCGAGGAGGAGCACTATGGCCAAAGAGCTTGCAACCCAACTCATCGAACAACTCCAAGCTGCCGGAGTGCAGCGTATCTACGGGATCGTGGGCGATAGCCTCAACCCCCTCGTCGATGCTGTCCGGCAGACCGGCGGCTCCGCCCAAGGGGGTATCGATTGGATCCACGTCCGGCATGAAGAAGCTGCCGCGTTCGCCGCAGCGGCCGAAGCGCAACTCACCGGAAGGCTGGCCGTGTGTGCCGGTTCCTGCGGCCCCGGCAACCTCCACCTGATCAATGGCCTCTATGACGCCAACCGCACCGGCGCCCCGGTGTTGGCGATTGCCTCCCACATCCCAAGCAAGCAAATAGGCAGCGGGTTCTTCCAGGAGACCCACCCGGACCGGCTCTTCAACGAATGCTCGGTGTACTCCGAACTGGTAAGTACCACCGACCAGGCGCCGCGCGTCATGCACAGTGCCATCCAAAATGCCGTCGCGTTGAGGGGCGTCGCCGTCGTCACTCTGCCCGGTGACATTGCGGGCCTGGAAGCCACGGCTTCAACGCCGCTTCCGGCGACGTTCCGCCCCGCCAGTTTGGTTCCGGATCCGGCCAGCGTGCAGGAACTCGCCGATGCCATCAACGACGCCGGCAAGGTCGCCATTTTTGCCGGCGCGGGCGTCGAGGGAGCACACAGCGAGTTGATTGCCCTGGCTGAGTTGGCGAAGGCTCCAATCGGGCATTCCCTGCGCGGCAAGGATTTTGTCCAGTACGACAACCCGTTCGACATTGGCATGACGGGACTGCTCGGCTACGGAGCCGCGGCCGAAGGCCTAGAAGACGCTGACCTGCTGGTCCTCTTGGGAACGGACTTTCCCTATGACCAGTTCCTTCCGGAGACCCGCACGGCGCAGGTAGACCGCGCCGCCCAGCGATTGGGGCGGCGGACCGACGTCGATATCGCCGTCCAGGGTGATGTGCTCCCCACCCTCACTGCGCTCCTGCCCCTGGTGAAGCCGAAGTCGAGCCGCCGCTTTCTGGACCAGATGCTCAAGAAACACGACCGCTTGATGAACAAGGCTGTGGGAGCCTACACGCGGAAGGTGGAGAAGAAGCAGCCCATCCACCCCGAATACGCGGCGTCGTTGTTGGACCAGGTGGCCGCCGAGGATGCGATCTTCACTGCGGACACCGGCATGTGCAACGTGTGGACGGCGCGCTACATCAACCCTTTGGGGACCCGCCGGCTGATTGGGTCGTTCCTGCACGGCTCCATGGCCAACGCCCTCCCGCACGCCATTGGTGCGCAATTGGCCTATCCGGGCCGCCAGGTGGTGTCGGTCTCCGGCGACGGGGGACTGTCCATGTTGCTGGGCGAACTCATCACCGTGGCTGCCCACAAGTTGCCCGTGAAGGTGGTCGTGTTCAACAACTCCACGTTGGGCATGGTGAAACTGGAGATGCTGGTGGATGGGCTGCCCGACTTCGGGGTGGACGTACCGGATGCCGACTATGCCGCCGTGGCCAAGGCACTCGGTTTTCACGCTGTGCGGGTGACGGACCCGGCAGACATTGAGCCAGCCTACCGGGAAGCGTTCGCACATCCCGGCCCTGCACTCGTGGAACTGATCACCGATCCGCAGGCGCTGTCCATCCCGCCGAAGATCTCCGGTTCGCAGGTCATCGGTTTCGCCACGGCCATGTCCAAGGTGGTGCTGAACCGCGGAGCGGGGGAGGCCGTCAGCATGGCCCGCAGCAACCTCCGCAACATTCCGCGTCGCTAGGACCCTGGTTCCGGCGGGCCGGGTGCTTACCTCTCCGGCCCGCCGGACCATTCCTTTCCGGCCCACGGATCGTAGTCGGCAATCAGCTTCTCCTGTTCCGGTCGCCTACCCTCGCTCACGTGCTGGAGGTTCACGCGCACGCGGTACCAGAGCGAGCTTGAGCCGCGCATGCCATCCACCAGGATGTCCGCCGGATGGAGGTCCGGAACAACGTCCTTGTGGTTGGCTTTCCACTTCTCCAGCGCATCGAGGGCTTCGGGCTTGGTCTTGGTCCGGGCCACTTCGATGAGCGGCATGGTCGATTTCCGGCGACCGGACCCGTCTCCGCCCCGGGGAGCTTTCTCCGCCGGGCCCAACTCCTCCGCCAACGCGAGGAGCCCTTCGAGGCCGCCTGCAGCCTGATCGATGCCGTCATGGGGATCGCCGATGTCCTTGAATCTTCCAGGGACGGTGGGGACAGTGAACTGGTCCGGCCGAATGGTGGCCACTTCTTCCCACGTCAGTGGCGTGGAGACTCTGGCGTCCGGCAGGGGCCTGATGGAGTAGGCGGACGCCACGGTGCGGTCCTTGGCGTTCTGGTTGAAGTCCACGAAGACGCTCTCACCCCGTTCTTCCTTCCACCACCGGGCCGTGGCCAGCCCCGGTGCCCGGTTCTCGACTTCCCGGGCCAGGGACTCGGCAGCCAGCCGGACCTGCCGGTAGTCATGGTCCGGGACTATCCGGACCAGGATGTGGAGTCCGCGGGAGCCGCTGGTCTTGGGCCAGCCCACCAGTCCGACGTCGTCCAGTACCTCCCGTGCCACGTACGCGACGTCCACTATTTGTTTCCAATGCACGCCCGGCATCGGGTCAAGGTCAATGCGGAGCTCGTCCGGATGGTCCAGGTCCTCGGCCCGCACCGGGTGGGGATTGAGGTCCAGACATCCAAGGTTCACTACCCACGCCAGACCTGCAGCGTCGCGAATCACCGCTTCCTCGGCAGACGTGCCCGAGGCGTAATGCAGGGTTGCCGTGTCAATAAAGGGTGGGTGGTTCTCAGGTACGCGCTTCTGGAAGAACGGCTCCGCGTCGATGCCCTTCGGGAAGCGCTTAAGGACCATGGGCCGTCCGCCGGCTCCGCGGAGTGCGCCTTCGGCGACCGACAAGTAGTACCGGACGAGGTCCAGTTTGGTCAGGCCGGGCTCCGGGAAGACCAGCTTGTCCGGACTGGAGATGCGGACGTCCACATCGTCGATCGTAAGAATCTCGGCCGGGGTCTTGGACGGAGTCATGGCGCCACGCTAGCAACGATGGACGGTGCGGACCATATCTTGCAGTGCAGGTGCGGACCCTTGAGCGCCCTTGGCCATGGCGATAGCATGGCCGCCTCCGGATGGGCAGGCCACGTCCGGACGGCTGAGCCGATGTCCGGTTGCAGAGCCGCTTTAGGGTGGGGCGCGGGTCGAGTGTCCTGCCATGCACAAGGAGCCAATCATGAGTGAAGCAACAGAAAAACCCGGCGCAGAGCTGATGGTCGATCTGATCATCACCTTGGACGGGTACGCGTCAGGGGAAGGATGGCCGGGGTGGTGGGGCTTGGAAGGACCGGAATACCTTGCCTGGCTCGAAGAAGAGGGAAAGAAGGATTTCACCACCCTCATGGGAGCGAATACCTACAAGGTAATGGCGGGGTTGTCCCAACAGGCGGCTGACGACTCCACCGCATTCTCCGAGGAGGAGGGTGCCAGTTTGGGCGGCCTGGCCGATATGCCCAAAGTCATCTTCTCTTCCACCCTGCAAGAGCCTCTGGCCTGGCCCAATTGTGAGTTGATCCGCGGCGATGCCGTGGAAGCCGTCCGCAGGATGAAGCGCGCCCGGACCGGGACGTTGTCCACGCTGGGCAGCCTCTCCCTGTCCAGGTCCCTGCTGAAAGCCGGGCTCGTGGACCGGTTCCGGCTGGTTATCTTTCCCGTGATCACGGGCCGTACGGGAAGCGAAAGGATCTACGACGGCTACCCGGACGTTGCCCTTGAGTTGGTCAACAGCCGGACTTTTGATGGCCGGTCCCAGTTACTGGAGTACATCCCAACGGTCCTGGAAGGCCCACCCCCGGCTAGAAAATAAGGCAACTTACTAATAGTCTGACGTGGGGACCTTCCCTGACCAGAGGAAAGAGGCGAACATGACTGAAGAACACGACATCAGCAAGGTTACGGAAATCATCAACGACTCCAGGATCGGGATGCTCACCACCATCAACGAGTCCGGAGCACTTGTCAGCCGGCCTCTCGCCGTCCAGGAGGTTCAGGAAGACGGCGACCTGTTGTTCTTGACGTCCCTCGAGACATCCCAGGTGGCCCACGTGAAGGCAGATCCCCGGGTCAACGTATCGTTCGGTCGGAAGACTGAATGGGTCTCTGTGGCGGGAACGGCGGAGATCGTGACGGACCGGGCCCAAATCCGCGAGCAATGGAGCCAGGCGGCGGAGGCATGGTTCCCTGACGGACCGGAGACTCCCGAGGCTTGCCTGCTCCGCGTGGATTCCGACTCCGCCGAATACTGGACCAGCCCCGGCGGTACCGCGGCTACCGTGTTGCAGTGGGTCAAATCCAAAGTGACACATTCCCGGATGAGCGTTGGCGAGAGCAACACGGTGGATCTCTGAACAATGGTTGATGCAGAGCGGTTCCGCGCGATCCTGAATCAGGAGAGGGAGCAGAAACGAACCCTTCTTGATTCGCTTCGCGGCGACATCCGCTCAGTCAGCGCCGCCCGGGTGGACTCCAATGTGGACGACGAACACGACCCCGAGGGCAGCACCATAGCGTTCGAGCTGTCGCAGGCCGGGGCGCTCATGGAGCAAAGCCGTGCGGGATTGGAGCAGATTGAGGCGGCGCTGGCCCGCATCGACGACGGCACCTACGGGCGCTGTGCTGTCTGCGGGGAAGCAATACCCGAGGGCAGGCTCGAAGCCCGGCCTTGGACTCCGTTCTGCGTCCGGCACGCATCAGGGCGCACGAAGAACTAACCCGTGGACTCCGGTCCGTCCTGCCCCGCCGTCGGCGTCGGCGTCGTCGCACGGTCGGCAACGGGAGCCTGCCTGCGGCTGGCGAGAAGGAACGGGACGGCCAGCAACTCGATGACACCGGCAATCGCCAGCGACGCGGGGTAGCCGTACAGGTCCGCGCTGCGGCCCAGGAGGGGTTGGACTACCACGCCGCCGCTGGAACCCATCAGGGAATCGAAGCTCAAGACCGTGGCGCGTTGCTTGGAAGGGATCATGTCGTTGACATACGCCTGCCGCACTGGAAGGGCCGCCGAACCCATCACCGCCCACAATGCCAGCAGCACCAAAGCAACCCAGAACAGGCGCGTGAACCCCAAGGCCAGCAGAATGGCACCGCCGATCACGCCCGTCAGGATCAGCACCGAGGTTCGCTTGTGGAACAGGCCCCTCAGGTGCGGCGCCAACCAGCCACCCAGAATTTGCGAACCGGCAACGATCGCGGCGGCGAGCCCCGCGATCGAGTAAGCCTTGGGGTCGCCGAACAGCTCCAGCAGGAAAGGCTGCAAAGCGTAGAAAACATAAATCCCGACGCCGGCGGTAAAGGGAGCAGCGAGCATCACGTACCGGACGGGCCGGTTCTTCAAACCGTTGTCGAGCGAGGCCGACAGCACTGCACGGGTGGCCGCCACAGGACGCGCCGACCTATCAGGCGAGAACCCGACGTCGTGCATCAACCGGAACGCGACCGCGAACATGGCCACGAGCACCAGGACCCTGAGCAGGAACGGCACGCCAAGGTCCGTGGCTTGGGCTATAACCCCTCCCGCCACGGAGCCGACCAGCATTGCGATTCCTTGTGCCATCTGACCGCGGCCCAGGACAGTCTCCAGTCCGCCCTCGTACCCCGAATATCGGAGGGCATCCACCAGCCAGGCTTCCACTGCGCCCGAGAAGAACGTGAAGCCCAGGCCCAACAGCACCGAGACCACCGCCCACATCCAAAACGGCGCGGAGATCTGCCAGAGCACATAGTAGAGGTAAGTGGACCCGGCCAGCGTCATGGTGCCCAGCAGGAATGACGTACGCCGGCCCCAGCCGTCGGCCACCACGCCGGTAGGTACCTCGAACAGGACCATGCCCGCGGTGAAGAACGCGTTCGCGGCGAAGGCCTCCAGGTTGCTCAGCCCCGCGTCCAGCAGGAAAAGGGTGTTAATGCCCCAAATGAAGGATGCAGCGATGGTGTTGCCCAGCGTCAGCGTCAGATAGACACGTTGTATCGCGCGGGCGGCATCGTTCATGGTGTCGCCGCTGCCTGTGGAGGGAGGAGGGGCCACGAGCCCATTGTCTTACCGTTGCACCCTTGCCGCCATAGGTGCAGCTGGACCGCAGGATAAAGTGACCCCATGAAATCCGCCGCCGTCAAGGCAGCCGCCGGGGTCGCCGTCGTGGTCGTCGCGGGCGTGGGAGTTGCGGGCCTGGCATCCAAGCCAAGCATGGGACCGGCAGGACCCGACTACTGCCTTGCGCCCGGAAGCCAGGCCACCCGGGTGAACCAGTATGTTGTCGATGGCTATAAGGACCCGGAAGACACCTCCCGCTCGCTGCAACAGGCCATTGACGCTGCGGCGAAGACCGGAGGGGCCGTAGTGCAGCTTCCCGAAGGTACATTCATGCTGGCTGAGCCATTGCTGGTCAAATCCAACGTTGCCCTCAGGGGACAGGGCGTCGGCACAGTACTGAAGGCCGGACCCGGTTTCCTGTCTTCCGAGGGTCCTTTCGGCGGACATCCGCTCATCACCACCAATGGGGCCAACAACGTGACCATCGCCGGCCTGACCGCGGACCACAGCGGGGACCAGCTCGACGGGAATACCCGCGGTCGGCTCTCCGAATACCTCGTGGACGTCCGGCATTCCAGGAACGCGCTGGTGGAGGGGATCCGGACCCAAAATCCCTTCACCTACTCAATCGCCGTGGTGGCAAGCAGTGATTTTTGTGTCCGCAACAACCAGACCGTAGCGGACAGCAGTGACTCCTATAACCAACTGGACGGGATCCACATCACCGACTCCCACGGCGGAGTGGTGGAAGGCAACACCGTGGATCAGGGGCAGGGAGCAGATGGCGACGACGGCTTGGTGGCCCAAACGATCGGCGCCGAGGTCTTCGACGTGGTCTACAGGAACAACAACGTCCGCGGCGGTCCGCATGGCTCCGGTTTGCAGCTGGCTGTCGGAAAGCACTCCATCCGGAACATCACGGTGGAAAACAACACCTTCCGCAATTCACCCAACGGAATCCAGACCGGTTACTACGACGGATTTGCAGCGGTCCGGGACATCCACGTGGTGGGAAACTCGTTCGCGGAGATGCCGGGACCGTGGCTGACGTTCCATGGTGAGCTGCAGAATATCAACGTCGCGGACAACCTCTACTGCCACACAGGAAGCCTCATATTAGGCGATGGCCCCGGAAACAAGGCGGCCAACAACAAAGAGGGGTGCTAGCTGTTCTCCGCAGCTTAGTTGCCTGTGCCCGAACCTCAGTTGCCTGTGCCTAAACGTCAGTTGCCTTGGGCAGGAACAAAGTACGTCTCGGCCCGCGGTGGAATCTTGCCGCCGGGGAAGAGCGAGCCGGCTTGGGTGGCATACTGGCGAATCCGCCCCTGCTTTGAGGCGAGCCCCCGGTCCCATGACCAGGGCACGTAGCCGAGGCGATCCAGCCGCGAAGTGTCCGGGCCGGACACCAGGTCGTAGGGAAAGTCCGAATACAGCACCAGGTTCTGCTGGTGCGCCATACCGGCTTCCCGAGTGATCAGGTGGTCCACGTGCTTGCCCACGCCCACGGGACAAAACAGGAGTTCGGCGCCTGTGAGTGCCATGAGCTCGGCGACGTCCCCCTGCAGCCGGTTGATCAAGGCCTTCTCTGCGTGGGAGATACGACCCAGGGCAACGTCGAACCGGGAGGTCGGATAACGATGGGGAAGTCCGGGCCGCACCCTGCCCCACGCCGGGTTGCCGATCCGCGGGAGCCGGCGTCGGCGGAAGAGGGCGTCCACGCCGCCCATGTGCAAGGGGCGGGCACCCATCTCCGTCAGGACCTTGTTGTCCTCTGTCTTGCGGGCTTCAAACAGGTCCAGTGCGCTTGAATGCGTGCACTGCCGCAGGAAAGACCGGGCTGCCCGGGTGTGCGGGCCAGGGGTTGCTTCGGTGAACAAGGTAGCCACGATGATTTCCCTGGCACCGGCCTGCGCCTCGATCAGAGCCCCGCAGGAAAGGACCGCATCGTCCAGATGGGGAGACAGGAAGAGCCAGGGTGCGTCACCGGCGAGCGAGCGTTCAATGCGTGTGTGCGCGGGCATGGAGATCACATCTCCTGCCGTGCCATGGTGGTCCCTCGCGCGGACGGTGCCGTGTGCAGGTGCAGCAGATCCATGAAGAACCTCCAATGAGCCAGACAACGTGACGTTGGGGTCCAAGCTATTGGGGGCCGTCATAGCAGGGCACGAGTAGTCGCTACTCGAATATGTGCGCTGTAGTTCCTGGTCGCAGGTTCGGGTACGCAGTTTTTTCGCGGGGGAGTACTTGCCCGCATCGATGATGGGGCGGGCACCCGGGGTGATCTGCCGGCCATTCGAGCCGGAGAGCCTCGGGGCCCGCCCTGTTTACCAACGTTGTGCCCGCCCTGTGTAGCTGGGTCCTGTGAGGATCAGGCGTGCTCCACCACGGCGGTGCTTGCCGGGGCGGTACTTGCAGCGGCAGGCGCCTCCGCCGTCGTAGGGACGTGCACCTCATGGGCCTTCGGCGCCGACCTGAGGCCCGCGAAGAATTCGGCGAGTTCCGCCGTCGCACTCAGCGGCAGGACGTTGGCGACGTACTGGTCGGGCCGGACTACCACTACCACCCCGTCCCGGCTGAGTCCGCGTTCGTCGAAGATGTCCGCTGCCGGGTCGGTGCCGAAGACCTTCTCCAGGTAGGTCAGTTGGAAAGGTCCGACGGCGGGTTTGAAGACCGCGGGGACGGCATTGATGTCCACGTTCGTGTGGTCTTGCTGATAAATCACCTTGACGTCGAACCAGGCATCGCGGTCAAGGGTCGACGGCGTAGCAGCCAGTGGTGAGTCCGGTCCCGTCTCAAGCCACTCGGCAAAGTCGGCCACTGGGCCAGGGGCGCCTGCCGGTGCCGCGTCGGCGAAGACATAGATGCGCCAGCGCCCATCCGCCTTGGCATGGTGGCCCAGGTGGATCGGGTTGGTGTCGCAGACCCGGCGCACGGGGGCCGACTTGAAGCGCTTGCCGACCGGAAAGCCAGTCGCAAGGTCCTGGTGGGTTGCCTCGGCAACCACCATAGAGGGGGTGTATTGGGTCATGAAGCCGGCCGGGAACTCTGCGGTGCTGGTGTAGAAGTTCTCCAGTTCCGTGGGGTCCTCAAATTCCTCGGGCTTTTTGGCCATGAGGGATGACCATTGCTTGTCGAAGTCGATGAGGTTCTTGGCTACCACTTGCCGTTCACCGGAATAGGTATCCAGCAGGGACTCCGGGCTCCGGCCTTCCAGTACGTGGCCGAGTTTCCAACCGAGGTTGAATCCGTCCTGCATGGAGACGTTCATGCCCTGCCCGGCCTTGGCGGAATGGGTATGGCAGGCGTCGCCGGTGATGAACACGCGAGGGGTACGCTTGCCGCGCTCCTCCGGCAGAACGTCGTCGAACCTGTCCGTCAGCCGGTGGCCCACCTCGTAAACGCTGTGCCAGGCGACATTGCGAACGTCCAGGGTATAGGGATGCAGGATCTGGTTGGCTTTATGGATAATCTCCTCGATGGTCGTCTTACGGACCGCGCCGTGGTCCTCCGGGGAAACCTCGCCAAGGTCGACATACATACGGAACAGGTGGCCACCCTCGCGGGGAATGAGCAGGATGCTGCCGCCCGAGCCTGACTGGATAGCGCACTTGGTGCGGATGTCCGGGAAATCTGTCACCGCCAAAACATCCATGACGCCCCACGCGTGGTTGGCCTGGTCCCCGGCCAGGTGGCATCCGATGGACTCCCTGACCTTGCTCCGGGCACCATCGGCACCTACTACGTACCTGGCGTTGATAACCCGTTCCTGCCCTTCCATGGGGCCTGCACTGTGAACGAGGGTCACGGAGACGGGGTAGGCGGAGTTGTCAGTAACCCGAAGGCTGCGGAATTCGTAGCCATAGTCCGGCTTCATCCTGGCGGGGGAGTTGGCCATGAACTCGGCAAAGTAGTCCAGCACGCGCGCTTGGTTCACGATCAGGTGGGGAAACTCGCTGATTCCGGTGGGGTCGTCAACTGCCCGCGCGCTACGGACGATCCTGGAGTGGTCCTCCGGGTCCGGCTTCCAGAACGCCATCTCGGTGATGCGGTAGGCCTCGGCGATGATCCGCTCAGCGAAACCAAAAGCCTGGAAGGTCTCGACGCTGCGGGCCTGGATGCCGTCAGCTTGCCCGATGGCCAGGCGGCCAGGGCGACGTTCCACGATGCGCGCAGTGATATCAGGGAACTGGGCCAGCTGGGCCGCCGTCAGCATCCCTGCGGGGCCTGACCCAACTATGAGCACGTCGACCTCATCGGGCAGATCCTCCGGCCGGTTGATCCCCACCCCGGCTGCAGGTTCAACTCTGGGGTCGCCGGATACGTAACCGTGGTGGTGGAAATGCACGGGCTTTCCTCACTTCTTTGTGACGGGGCAACCTGGGGGATGCCGCGGTGTTCTATAATAGAACTTGGTGTTCGATTATTGCGAATACCATAGTAATCCGGCTCACATCACCGAACAAGTCCGAATCACTCCAAACAGCGTCACCGCATGTCAGGATCAGGTATGGCCCGACTTATGCTCCTGGACACTGCCTCGCTCTACTTCCGTGCCTTCTATGGCGTTCCGGACACCATCCGCCGAAAGGACGGCACCCCGGTCAATGCCGTCCGCGGCCTTCTGGACATGATTGCCAAGCTGACCACGGATTTTCAGGCAACGCATCTGATCGCTTGCTGGGATAACAACTGGCGGCCCAAGTGGCGGGTGGACCTCATACCCAGCTACAAATCCCACCGTGTGGCTAAAGAGGTAAGTTCAGGTCCCGACGTCGAGGTTGTCCCCGAAGCCCTCCAAGCGCAGATTCCCCTGATCAGCCACGTGCTTGAACTGGCTGGAATCGCGGTGGTGGGCGTCGACGATCACGAGGCCGATGACGTGATCGGAAGCTATGCGGGCCGACAGTCCATGCCGGTGGACGTTGTGACGGGGGACCGGGACCTTTTTCAATTGGTGGATGACGAAAAGTCGATCCGTGTCATCTACACGGCCCGAGGCATGAAGAACCTTGAGGTACTGACAGAGGTGGACGTCGTGCGCAAGTATCGCGTCCTGCCGCAGCAATACGCCGACTTCGCAACACTCCGGGGAGATTCATCCGATGGACTGCCGGGCGTGGCGGGCATCGGCGAGAAGACAGCTGCGTCGCTGCTCGCCACACACGGTTCACTCGCCGGCCTCCTCGAGGCGGCAGAAGCGGCCGACGGCGGGCTGTCCGCCGGCGTTAAAGCAAAACTCGCCGCGGCCGCCGACTACCTGGAGGTAGCTCCTGCGGTGGTCAACGTGGTCCGTGACCTCGACCTGCCTTCCCTCGACGAGGTCGGCGCACAGTTGAAACCGGTAACCGGGGTCTCCCGTGACCAGTTACAGGAGCTCAGCACTGAATGGAACCTGGGCGGTGCCGTGAAACGCCTGCTCGATGCCTTCGACGCTCCCCGGTGATGCCCTGACTGGTCGGCTCACAGCTTTGTCCATACGTTCACAGCCAATGAACAGCTTCGCATCAGCCTCCGCCGGGGTGGTCACCGCACTCTTGAGTCAGGGCAGCAACCCGGCTGCCCACCAGCAACAACGGTGACGCAACCTGGCGGTTGCGAAGTGAGGACTAGTTATGTCAAGAACCAAGCAAATCACGTTGGGTCTAGCGGCGGGAGCATTGGCCCTCGGCACCGGACTTGGTGTCACGAGCATGGCTTCGGCAACGACGACGCCGGACCCCGGCTCCACGTCGACGCCCGGCGCAACGTCGACGCCGAGTGAGACGGCAACGCCAGGCCAAACGTCAGGTGACGGGTTGGCACCGGGCAAGGGACATGGCCGTCACGGCGGCCCCGGACGGGATGCAGGCCACCTGGCTTCTGCACTGGCCGCCAAGCTGGGGGTTGATGAAACCAAAGTCACCGACGCCTTGAAGGCGTTCCGCGACGCCAACAAACCCGCTCAGGCTCCGTCTGACGACACTAAACCCTCAGAGGGAAGCACGCCGTCCGATGGAACCGAGCAGTCCAAGGGATCCGAAACCGGTAGGCCGGACCGGGCAGCGATGGAGGCCGCGCTGGCAAAGTCGTTGGCTTCCTCCTTGGGTGTTGAGGAATCGAAGGTCACGGCGGCCCTCGAAGAGATACGTTCGGAGGCGAAGTCAGACCGTGCCGCCGAGCTCAAATCCAGGCTCGACAAGGCCGTCACCGATGGCAAGTTAACCCAGGCCGAGGCCGACGCAGTGACCAAAGCCGTGGAGGCAGGAGTCATTGGAGGGGGAGCCCGCTGACTTAGTCCCGCCGCTCGCGGTGAGGGGCCGGGTGAGCCATTGGCTTCGGAAGCCGTAGCGCACCCGTTTCCCCACTGCAGGACAACTGACTGAATACCGTGGCATAGCCGTTCTGAGTGACAGGATCCTTCGTGATTGCGGAGGGTCCTGTTGTTTTGTTGCCCCCGGCGCCTAGGCTCCCTGGCTGGGGGCGCGCCGGAGTGGCTGGGCGCGCCACGTGGCTGGAGTGTGTCGGGGTGGCCGTGGGTGTTTCCTGTTTTGGGACAGGGTGTCATGTTCGTTGGGGTGTGTGGTGGTGGTTTCGTTGGGGTGTTTGGGTGGGGTCGATGTGGGGTG